>QZLB01000010.1 GCA_004796425.1 Desulfobulbaceae bacterium
AACTGGAGTATGGTGGCCAGCTCGTATGCCCATTTCAATGGGGTAAGAAATGGCTTATGGTTTCTTCGTGTGAGGGGGTCTTTATCTATGACAATGTGCTTGACCGTGTCGTAGGTGAACCGGTGGGCGCTGTAGATTAAACCCCTGGTAAACCGTTTTTTCAACAGTTCACCGCTTCTGCTGAATTCCATGATAACCGTGAGGGTCGGCCGGTCTTGCTCTGGTACCAGACTGCACCGGTCATTTGAGAGTATTTCGGGCAGCATGGGCAGCACTTTGTGGGGGAAATAGACAGAAGTGCCCCGCTCAAACGCTTCTCTATCAAGTGTGGTGCCAGGGATGACATACGCACTTACGTCAGCAATCGAGACAAATAGCGTGAAACCGTTGCGTGTTTTGAGTATGCCAATCGCATCATCGAAATCCCGGGCATCGGCACCATCGATGGTAATGTGAAGAATGTCCCGAAGATCTTCCCGTTGGGAAATAAATAGATCTTTCGTCTCCTTCGCTTCGCTCTGGGCAGCCCTGCTGAACTTCTCCTTCAGGCGCTTATTGTTGATGACGCACTGAGCTTGCACATCTATATGTTCTGGTTTGCCGAGGATCTTGACGATTTCAGCGGTTGGTGTAGGGAGTGCTTCATCAGTGGATTGCACGCTTACCAAAACCGCAGATCCGTCGGCTATGGTGGTTGGTGGTGGGGTGCGAAGCTTCAACACAAAGGGAAAGCGGGGATCTTCAGGAAGGACTTCGCCAAAACCTCTCCCAACTTTGTAGATACCCACCAACTGATCACTGCTTCTTTTGAGGATACCAATAACTTCAGCCTCGGCCCGACCATCCTTTCGTGTTTTGAAAACTCTGACAAGTATACGGTCATCGTGGCGGGCTGAGCCGAGATTATTGGGTGATATATAAGGAGCTTTTCTCCCTTTTTCCTGGCGAATGAGCTGACTCTCGTCGCGCTTGCTAAGTTCTTCGGCAAAACCAAACCCGCGATGATTCATCTCCAGTCTGGCTTCAAAAAGGGAAGCCGCCGTGGAGATAGTATAGGCGCGCCGATTATTCTTGATGATATCTCCACTTCTAACGAGGGTCTCAAGAGCTGAGGCAAACTCCTTCCCCCCGGTTTTGGAGGTGGCGACAGCCCGCTCGATTTCCTTGAGCTTTCTGGGCGCTTCCGCAAGATACAGAAAATTTAAAATCCGTTGCTGGAGTCTATTGATTTCACCTGAGTTTTTCTGGCGGTTACGGTAGGTGTCAGCCCGATAATTCTTCTTTGTTACTCTGCGGCGAGTCTTATATTTTTTCCTGGCCATAACCTTTTATTACTCGGTGGAATTAAATTTCAGCAGGTCTCATCGGCCAAACGCTTCTGCTGGTTTGTTACCAAAAAGAGCTGAGCGTGATCAGTTTGATCCCTTACCATTTGCTGTAGCAGGTGGGAACTCCACGATATTTTTATAATGAGTGAAGCAAGATAAGTAATTGAATGAGCCGACGATTTAAATTATATACTGCAATAAGGCGTGCGATTTATCGGAACCTCCCAATCTTGCCAAATGTCGATACCACCTTAATGTAACACAGGTGAACAGATTGGGCGAACAGCAATTTGTGGTGCAGGTTTTCCTGAAGAGGCAGGAGGAGTATTGTCAAGCTCAGTGGTGAAAATTCCGTTTGACCTGAAGTCTTATCGGGCAAAAATGCGGAAGATAATCGGTGGAAAAGCCCATGAGGAAGTGTTTTGGGATGCTCTGACGTTTGCATCGGAAGCACATTTCGACCAGTGGAGACGATCCGGTGATGCGTATATTCTGCACCCCTGTTCGGTTGCCAAGATTCTCGCAGAGGAAATGGATATCACCGATCCGGAAATTCTTGCCGCAGCGCTGCTTCATGACACCATAGAAGATGTGGAAGAGGTTACCTCAGAACTGGTCGGCGATCGCTTTGGCACTTATGTACAGGCAATTGTAGATGGGTGTACCAAGGTTACCCATCGTTCAGGTGACAAACAGGCCTATTCGAAACGGGTCCATCGAAAAATATTTTCCGGTGCGGCGTTAAGACCTGAAGTTATGCTGGTAAAGTTGGCAGACCGATTGCATAATCTCAGAACGCTTCAGGCGATGCCAAGAAACAAACGTCAGCGTATCGCCGATGAGACACTGGACATATATGCGCCATTGGCAACAGTTTTTGGTCTGTTTGCGATGAAACGGGAGATGTATAATCTGGCGCTATCCTACAAGTTTCCCAAACAGGGTACAAAGCTCAGCAACTTTATTGCCAGCCTCGGCAGTTCGAAAATTTCGCAGAAAATTCTGGATGATTTGCGACTTGCCGCCAAAGAGCACGGTTTACAATGTGATATTTCCCGAAGAATTAAGGATCTCTGGGCGTACTACGACACGACCAACCGGATTTTGCTCAAGCAGATAGAGACACCGGTGGAAATTCTGATCATAGTCGGATCAATTAGTGAGTGTTACAGCGCACTGGGGGTAGTTAACCAGACCTTTCGACCAATACCTCGAACGCTCCGGGACTTCATCGCCAATCCCAAACCAACCGGCTATCAGGGGTTACATGCCCGGGCCATTATTGAGGGACAGCGTTTTTTGTTTAAAATCCGCACCAGTGAAATGGCCCGCAAGGCCCAACGGGGCTTGTTCAGGAACTGGAGCTCCCGAAGTGGAAAACAGGGTCGGTTTATCCTCGAATTGAAGGAAATGCTCGATATCATCGGCTCCGATGATACTGTCTCTTACCGTGACTTGATCGCAGCCGGTGGTAATAAGGAGATATACACCTACACGCCTCAGGGTGATCTGATCTGTCTGCCAACGAAATCAAATGTTCTTGATTTTGCCTTTCGGGTACATACCGAAATTGGTCGAACATGTCTCGCGGCAATGATCAGAAACAAGCGAGTGAGCGCCGAATACAGACTCAATGATGGAGAAATGGTCAAGATTGTCCGGGCCAAACAACCTATCGCATTTGATCCGCGGATGGTTGGTTTATGCCAGACTCCGAAAGCTCGTTCTGAACTCTCGAAAGGATTGCGTCAACGTGGGCAGCAGGTTGCCATGGAAATAGGTCGGGCCACCCTGATGCAGGAAATGCGCCGATATGGGATACCAAGAGATCTGCTGCTGGGTGAAGGCATGATGCGGGTCGCTGAACATTTTGACCAGGGAAGTGAGAAGGAATTATTCAGTGAAATCGGCCGAGGCAGGATTCGGCTACCGGAGGCTATCGAATCCATCAGAAACGAATTATTTGACGGTAACTCCTTTCTGGTGAAACCGACGGGAGAGTTCAATAAAATTAAGCTGGCAACTCTTGATCCCGTTTTTATCAAACTCTCCTCATGCTGCAAACCAAACCCTGCTGAAAAATCGAATTGTGCCCTGCTTACTGACAAATGGCTCTCAGTGCACCATAAGAACTGTCCCCGATTACATGAGATAACGTTTCAGCGAGAAGATGCCGTTGACATCTCCTGGGAGCGCAGTACACCCATCGTGAAAACCCAGAGTATTGTTTTTCCGCAAAATTCTCGGGAGAGTGTGATGCGGGTGATAGCAGGCGCACCAGATGATTTGGTTATGAAAGCGCTCAACGTGTTGAGTAAAAACGAATCAGGTCCGCAGGACTGGGAATTGATATTTACGGTTTTTCGATTGAGTGAACTCCAGCGCGTACTGAGACATTTTGATAAATCAGGAATCGTCTACGAGTTCTACCTGGATTTTTAGTAAACCCGCTTTTTGGTCACTTCCGGTAATTACTCAGCACTGAAGCAAGCATATCGGGCAGATCATTGGTCTGACGCGAGCTTCTTCTCATCTGTTTCAGCGCCTTTTCCAGCGTCAGTACCTCGCCCATAAAAATATGCCTGAGTATCAGGGAGATCAATCGGGTAATGGTGGTAAGGTTGGAGATCCTCGATTGGAGGTGTTGATCGCGGTCAAATGCCGTCGAGGCAAAGATTTCGATAGGTTTGCCTTCAATTTCACTCACCGAAACGTACCAGGTGTTCATTTCTCGGTCCCTGGTTCGATAGCGAACGGCATCCAGGACCTCGGGTAACTCTTCCTGGGGGCTGTTTACTACCAGCTCCTGGGGTGATTTCAAAGACAGGTCCGTACGGGTCAGTTTACAAAGTTGTCTGATCAGTGCCGGTTTGCTCTTGATAACCTCAAGTAACGCATGGCAATCTTTGCAGAACTCATTACCTTCATCCTCAAAAATCACTTCATTGCAACCGCAGCCATCACATATTTCTGAGTTATTGATTCTTGTCATCGTTCCAATTCGTATCGGGTTTAATGGCGGAAATGAGTTGTTTCAGGCGGTGCCGGAACTCTTTTCCATCTATTTCTAATGCACCAAGCGATACCAGGTGTGGAGTGGTCATCTGGCAATCAATCAGCTGGTAGTCATGTGCGCGTAGAAACTGCACGAGATGAATTAAGGCAAATTTTGAACTGTTTGTCACCCTTGAAAACATCGATTCACCAAAAAAAACTTTCCCCAGTGCGACTCCATAAAGGCCACCGGCCAAATCTTCTCCATTCCAGCATTCTACCGAATGGGCATAACCAAGTCTATGGAGGAGTTGGTAAGCCTTGATCATTTCCGGAGTGATCCAGGTTCCATCTTCCTCTTTTCTGGGAATAGCCGAGCACGCTTTTATGACCCCACCAAAATCCTTGTTAATGGTAAGCTGCATTTGACTATTTCTGAAATAACGCTGGAGCCTGGATGAAATCTTCAGGCGCTGAGGATCAATGATCAACCGCGGTGAGGTGAACCACCAGAGAATCGGGTTTCCAGCCGAGTACCAGGGGAATATTCCCTGACTGTAGGCGCAGAGCAGCCTCTCGGCACTGAGATCACCACCCACCGCGAGGAGGCCATTTGGTTCTGCAAAGGCAGGGTCTGGAAAGATTATCTCACCGGTGAGCTGGAATATCGGCATAGCTGCAATGGTGTGGTGACACCATAGTGTGTTAGTATTTATGAATTGCAAACATTCTACTTCGATTTACAATCAGCGTTGATCTGAAATTGGTCAACAACCGCAGTAAAAGGACACGCAGAAACCTGTATCTGCTGGGAACTGGTGATCCGCTAGCAATAATATTTTGCTTAATCAGACTGATATGTTACATATTCCAATTACCATTGTCGGCAAATAAGGCACAATAACTACTATATAGAAAATGCAATGTACAGGGATCAGTTACATTTTAACAGAAGACCTTTTCAGGAATCTATAGATACCGCATTCTTCTTCTCTGGGGGGGACCGCAGAGATGTTCTTGATGACATCAAGAACTGTTTGACCCAATCCATTCCGCTCATGGTGGTTACCGGACCAGAAGGCATTGGCAAAACCATGCTCTGCCGAATGGTTGAGAAGGAGCTGCCGGTGGGACTTACCTCCGTCTATATTCCGCGATCAATTGAATCGTTTGATGACATGCTCAGAATAGTAGCCATGGAAATTGGGGTTGGTCAACAGAACGAAGAATTGCCGGCGGAAACGCAACTGGTACTGAATGAAATAATTGAAGCACTGAAAGCTCGAGCTCAGCGATTAGTCATCTTTTTTGATGAAGCAGAAAAAACCTACCTGGCAACCCTGGAGAGAATTCGCAAACTGCTCGACCAGGTAAATGCTGATGATATTTATATCCAGATTCTGCTTGCCGGTAGAGCACTCCTGAAGGAAAATCTTGAGCAGTTGAAAATTGTTGAGTTTGAGCCTGCCGAGGAGCGATATTTTACCTTGGACCCACTTGGCGAAGAGGCGGTATGGGCATATTTGAACTATTGTATAAGAGTTGGCTCTGGCGAGTCCGTTGAAATTTTTGATCAGCAGATTGCCTCGCAGATTTATCAAGCCAGCGGTGGTGTTTTCCAGCAGATAAATATTCATGCCAATGAGTATTTACAGGATGGAGGGTCAGAACCCTCTTTCATGGGGCTGCTGGACAATATCGATGAGAAACCCGCAGTGATCGAACCCCAGACGGAAACTGTCACAACAGCTCGGAAAAAGAAAAGAAGAGCGGGGACAGGTCCAGATTTTTGGGCGGTGATCAGAAACATGCCCGGTTGGCTCTTTTACGGCGGTAGTGGGGTTGTCATCTTGATATTGGTGCTCATGGTGATGAACCGTTCCGGCAATCAGCCTGAAACGAGCTCTACCGAGTCGCCAACACAGGATCCGCCACCAATAGAATACCAGGAAGTAGAATCTCAGCCAGTAGAACCCGAACAAGAATTACTCTCCTCCACCGGAAGCAAACCTGATGATGAGCAAACCACTGTTGCCCAGGTTGATACTGTTGAGCAAGCTGAACCGCCACCCATTATCGAGACGGATCTTGTAGATACTCAGGGTGTAGCCGGTGAGTCCGCTACTGTCGACACGATGGGACCGGCTGAGACACCTGCAGAACAAAAGCCCCAGTCAACGACACCGCAGAGCACCAGCGGTGCTTCTTCGCCACCGGCACCTGCAGCCACCCCGGCAGAAAAGCCCCCTGAAATCGCGATTATTGCAGATGGTCGCAAAAAGGTTGTACCGCAGAAGACCCCACCAACCCCGCAGCCGACTGCTCAGTCGTCCAGTAGTGGATCCGAAGGTGTTGATACCTTGTTTTTGAAGAGATTGGCAGCCGGGGCCCGCTGGCTCGTAGGAGCGTCTGCCGATAAGTTTACCGTGCAACTGATGGTTCTAACCTCGGAGAAGGCAGAGGAAAACCTCAAAAACATGCTTCGTACCAAGGAGTATCGGGATATTGCTGATCAGCTATATATCCTGAGAAGAGTCGGAAATATTACGACAATTATGGTCTTTTTTGGAGAATACCCAACATTGGCTGCTGCCAGAAGTGCAAGGAACAACTTGCCGATTTTTCTCAGAAAGCACCACCCCTATGCGATTGCGGTCCATGGTGCCGTAGAAAAAGCAAAAACCGCACAATAGATCTATCATTGTTCCACCATAGGGAACAAAGAGGACAAATGGAACTACTCTCAAAAGATCATGCCACCTATCGAACTGAAGGTGTCGGGTCTTCTGTTTTGGCCAGCCTCTGGCCTTCGATTCGCTTTTACCTGCCATTTTTATACATCGTCGTTCATTCAAGCAATCTGGCCAGAAACGGTAAATATGACGATCGGGCCTGGCAACAGAGCAGTCTCAATGTGCTCAGGCAGCTTGAAAGCAGTGGGGTCCAAGTCGAGGTGGAAGGGCTGGAACATCTAAAAAACTCCGACGAACCCGTCGTGTTCATTGGCAATCATTTATCGATGCTGGAAACAGTGGTATTACCCTCATTGATCCTCCCATATAAGAAGGCTACCTTCGTGGTAAAACAGAATCTTCTAGATTATCCGGTTTTCAAGCACGTGATGCGTTCGAGAAACCCCATCAGCGTGACCAGGACCAACCCGAGACAGGATTTGAAGCAGGTCCTTGAACAGGGACAACAGCGCTTGGCTGATGGCATTTCCGTCATAATTTTTCCCCAGACGACAAGAACGGAATTTAACCCGGAGCAGTTCAGTTCAATCGGGGTAAAGCTGGCCAAAAAAGCAGGTGCGAAGATAATACCACTGGCACTGCTCACCGACGCCTGGGGAAACGGCAGGCTGTTTAAGGACCTGGGCAGAATTGAACCCAAAAACAAGGTGAAATTCCGCTTTGGAGCCCCTATTGAGGTTAAAGGAAAAGGTACCGAAGAACACCAGCAGATTATTGAATTTATACAGCAGAATCTAAAGCGCTGGCAAGATGAAAGAAAAGTCATTGCCAATAATCAGTGATTCACGACCAAAATTATTCCCTTTAAGTCCATGTCCGGGCTGGGTACGGCTTCTTTAATCGTCCAGGTTTATCAATCTTTTCAGTAGCAAACGGAAATCATTACTGTCTAATCTCTGCATATTATGGGTGTGAGCAGATTGCAGGGCTGCCTGGTACTCCTCTTTTGTCAGACTACGGTTGAGTTCTGGAAAATCGTTTATAGTTCCACAAGGTCGGTACTGGTCCATCAGATTCAAATAAGTTTGCCTGGATATCTCGGTAGCAATAAATTCGATGATCTTATCGCTTTCTTTGATTCCGTTGGGCATAATCAGGTGGCGAACCAGCAGCCCTTGTTCCGCAATACCTCTTGAGTTAAGGCGGAGATCGCCAACCTGGCGATGCATTTCTCTGAGTGCGTCCCTGGCGTGAGCAGGGTAGTTGGGCGCGTCACTGTAGGATGTGCTGCTGGTTTCATCCCAGAACTTGAAATCGGGCATATATATCGAGATAACTCCATCGAGCAATTTCAAGGTTTCTGTCTTCTCATAGCCACCGCAATTATACACCAGTGGTACGTCCAGTCCGCGATCTCGAGCATGTCTATAAGCTCCAAGGATTTGCGGGACGACGTGGGTTGGGGTGACGAAATTGATATTATGGCAGCCTTGACCCTGAAGTTCGAGCATCACGGTTGCCAGGGTCGATTGATCTACCTCTCGGCCATTTCTAACCTCGTGGCTAATATCATAATTTTGACAAAACCTGCAGCTGAGATTGCAGCCACCAAAGAAAATGGTTCCGGAGCCATTTTTTCCGACCAGTGGTTGTTCTTCTCCAAAATGTGGACCGTAGCTGGCAATTACAGCGTATTTGCCGGTCTTGCAATAACCTGTTTCTCCATTGAGTCGATCCACTCCACAGTTTCTTGGGCAGAGGACGCAGCTTCTAAGATGATCATGAGCTGCCTTGATCTTGCCCTCCAGATCTAATGATTTATCCATCATCGGACCTCCCGTTTTAAGAGGTGAAAAAACTGTAGTTGCACTTCATTCGGGTATATACAGCGAAATGAATCGAATCAATTGCTCTGTTCCGATAAAGAAGCTACCCACTAGACTATAACTAATCAGCAGAAGAATTGCGAAGTGGAGCACTTTGTGAGCCGCGGGGCCGGTTTTTTTACAGATAAAATTGGATAATATTTTCCTGCTCTGATACTATTGAATAATTCATTCATACCGATAGGAATAGGGCCGATCAAAGTACGTTCAATTCTACGGAATTTCTGAGTTTTCAAGTGAATCTTCTCTTGCTAAAAGACCTGCCAATTCACCGAAAGATCGTTTTGCTTATCATGCTGATTACCGGGGCTGCAATGGTAGTTGTGACCATCCTTTCTCTGGCTTTTCAGGCCCGGCAAATGACGCGGGAAATGGCTGAGAATTTGCGGATTCTCGCCGGTGCTGTCTCTCAACTCGGGCCGATTGGGTATGAATATAATAAAGATACCGCCGCCGATGAAATCTTGTCAGTGCTCAGTGAAGACGACACAATTGAACTTGGTCTGATCTACGATAGAGGTGGCGAAATTTTTGGCGTCTATCAGAAAAGAAAAAGCAAGGTTAAACCCGAGCTGCCACTTCGGCTTGAATATGAGGGGCATCGATTCTTTCTATCTGATGGCTTTACTTTTAACTTGGAAGTCTTCCATCCGGTCGTTCGAAATGGCAAACAGATTGGCACGATGTATGTTCGAGCCAATCTTCATAAACTAAAAACCCAGATTTATAAATCACTGCTGTTGCTCAGCTTCAGCATGGCAATTATCCTATTTGTTGCCCAATTCACGGCAAGGAGGCTCCAGCGGATGATTACCGCTCCGGTCTATGACCTTGCCAATACCGTTCGTCAGATTTCAGAGCTTGGGGATTACACGGTTCGGGTCGAGCGCAAGAGTGGTGATGAAATAGGTGATTTGATCGATGATTTTAACCGGATGTTGGATGCAATTGAAATCAGGGACAGTGAACTTCATCAGCACCGTCACAATCTTGAGTTGATTGTTGAAGAGCGCACAGAAGAGCTGACCCGAAGAAGGGACGAAGCGCTGAAGGCAGCCCAGGCAAAAACTGAATTTCTGGCAAACATGAGCCATGAGATCCGTACGCCCATGAACGGCGTTATCGGAGTGTTGTCGCTTCTGAAATCAGCTCCTTTATCTGACGAATTCAGACGGTTATTGGAAACGGCTACCAGGTCAGCCGATTCTTTGATGTTCATTATCAATGATATTCTCGATTTCTCCAAGATCGATGCCGGAATGGTAGAGTTCGAATCAATACCATTTGACCTGCGTGAGCTCATGGAGGAGACTATCGCACTGTTTGTCGATGCCGTTAATTCTCAAGATATTGATTTGATGTGTTTCGTACCGAGTGATGTCCACTGTTATGTGAATGGTGATCCGACCAGGCTTCGTCAGATTCTCACAAATCTCGTCAGCAATGCGGTTAAGTTCACGAGAAAAGGGGAAGTGGTGGTGCGGGCAGAACCGATTGAAAAACACAAAGGGAAACAGCTCTTGCGTTTTTCAGTAAAAGATTCAGGTATTGGGATTTCGAAAGACGCACTGCCGCAGCTGTTTGACAAGTTTACCCAGGCTGATGGATCTACAACGAGAAAATATGGAGGTACCGGTCTTGGCTTATCCGTGTGCAAGCAGTTGGTCGAACTCCAGGGCGGCGATATAGGGGTTGAGTCACGGGTGAACGAGGGTGCTGAATTCTGGTTCACGCTTCCCTTGATGCAGGTTCCCGCCTCTGATGTTTCCACACAGTTTCATGACCTTAGACAGAAGCGTGTACTGATCGTCGATGATAGTGCAACGAACCAGATGATTCTCCAACATTATCTTCAGGACTGCTTGAGTCTTCCCGTTTTGGCAAGCAGTGCCGAGCAGGCGCTGGCATGCTGCGCCGATGCAGCAAGTGCGGGAGAGTTCTTTGACATTTTGCTGGTTGATCACCATATGCCGGGAACGGATGGGTTGCAGCTGGCAACTGAAATTGGACAATTGTATGGTGATGCAGCTCCCGCCATTTACCTGCTTACCTCGGGCAGTATAAGTCCGGTAATTGCCGAGGATCTTGGTTTGAGTGGCGTAATATTCAAACCCGTGCGTAGGAGTCAGCTTTTTGATGTATTGACACAACGTTCCCCTCATCCCGCTGAGGAGATAAAAACCTCTACCAGCGATGAATTAGCGGATCAGTTCAGCGGTAAGATATTATTGGTGGATGACGAACAGATCAATCAAAAAGTTGCGTGTGCAATTCTGGAAAAATTTGGCCTCAATGTCGATCTCGCCTCCACCGGGTTAGAAGCAGTTAGAATGACAGATAAAAACTGGTATGACCTTATCCTAATGGATATCCAGATGCCGGAGATGAGCGGGTTTGATGCGACAGAAGTAATTCGCAAGCGTGAGCTCAAAGAGGAGCGCGAACCGTGCGTGATCGTTGCGATGACCGCCAATGCATTGGAGACCACACGTCAGCACTGTATCAATGTCGGGATGAATGATTTTATCTCAAAGCCGATAAAACCTGAAGCGCTACTAAAAAGAATTCGGCCCTGGATTACCGCAGAGAAACCAGCCGATCAAATGATGGTCCGGGAAGTTTCATTGCCGGCAAAATCAGGTTCTTCATGGGACTGCACGAGAGCCTTAGCATTTGTTGGCGGCGACCAGAGATTACTTCGTGATATGGCCGCACTATTCCTGACTAGAAAAGATCTGCTGCTTCAAAATGTTCACCAAGCCGTTGAGGCCTCAGATGCCGAACTGCTGGATGATGCGGCCCATGCCCTGAAAGGTGCAGTCAATCATTTTGCAGCCGATGAGTTGATTTCCCTGGCTTATCAACTTGAAGTAAAAGGTAAAGAAGGCAATCTGACGGGCAGTAGAGAGATATTCAAGAGGCTGCAGTATCAGATTGAATGTCTTGCAGAGGAACTGGATCTGGTTGCTCAATCAGAAGAGTTGAATGTCTGAGAGTTATTTGAGCAAACTTTGCCAGTCATCATGGTGCTCTCAATCGAGGGAATCTTCCACCTCTACCCGGTTTCGGCCCAATTGTTTAGCTTTATAAAGCGCTCGGTCGGCAGATTTTATCATTGCCTCACCGTCGCGCATCGCTTCATGCCAGACCCCGACGCCAAGACTGATGGTGGTGGTAATCATCTCCTCGTTCTCGATGATCTTCATTTTCTCTACGGCAACTCGTAATCGCTCTGCCAGATGCCGGGATTCTTCCAGTGTGCTGCGGGCACAAATGACCAGGAACTCCTCACCGCCGATTCTGCTTACCATGTCATAACTTCTTGCATTGCTGCTGAAGAGGTCGGAAATTTTCTTTAATACAGAATCGCCGATGTCGTGACCATGACTGTCGTTGATGTACTTGAAATGATCAATATCAATCATGATACAAGAGAGCGGTTCGTCATGTCGATTGGCTTCGGCAACCACGTCTTTGAGCCGGGCCAGTGCACTTCTGCGGTTTGGTAAACCGGTGAGTGCATCAGTCATTGCCATGGTTTGAAGTTTTCTATTGGCACTAGCCAGGCGGGCGGCATATTTCTGGATTACTTCACGGTCCCGATAAATCATCTGCTGATAGCGGATAATTCTTTCACCACTGGCAATACGGGCCGTCAAGACGCTGGGAGTAAACGGTTTGTTAATAAAATCATCAGCACCGGATTCAAGGGCTTCTACCATCTCTTCGTCTGATTCTCTACCGGTCAGCATGATGATGTAAATATGTTGGGTGATACTGGTATTGCGAAGTATTCTGCAAAGCTCTATGCCGCTGATCTTCGGCATGCGCCAGTCGGTTATTACCATGTGTGGTTCGTTTTCGATGGCAATACGCAGGGCATCTTCACCATTTTCAGCAGTGAACACCTCTTTACCTTTGTTCTGCAATAGGTTGCTCAGGTTGAGAATGGTCATCGGATCATCATCGACCAACAGAATCTTTATATGCTCGTCTTGATCTGACTCCGGCTGACTCGGACGTTCGTCCTGCAGCTCTTTGATCTGCTGAAAAAGCGGGCATTCTTTTGTGGGTACCTGAAAGATATGACCCCACCGCTGCCAGTTTTCAACAATCGTGTTGAAGATATCGGCAAAATCAGATTCCTCAAGGTCAAAGGACCGGGCGCGTTCTTCGGCACTGGTAATTTTGTCATGCAGGGGCATCTCAAGCATACAGATTTCAGCTACCAGACCGGCAAGAATCAAAACTTTGTGCACCTTAAGCGTATTGTCCCCCAGATTGTTTAAAACATCGTCCTCTGATAAGCTGACTGCTTCTGAGTAATAATCGGGCAGTCCCCAGCTCTTGAATAATTCTCCACTGAGTTCGAGGTGATCGATGCCGAATTGCTCTTTTTCGCGTGAGAGCAGGGCGGCACGATTAAGCTTTTCCGAGAAGATCAAAGAATACTCTTCAGGGTAGTGGGAAGCCAGGGCCAATGAGCCGATGTTGGAAAGGAGGCCACAGACAAAGAGTTCGTCAGGCTCAAGGCCATTTTCAAACTGGGCAAGTGATCGGCTGGCGATCGCCCGAGCTAGGGAGTAGGACCAGAATGTTTGATACGCAAAGTCTTTGCAGATGCCATTTTTGTTCTGGGAGAGCAGGGAAAAACCTAGTGCAAGGTTGACGACGGTCTTCATCCCCAGTTGAACCGTTGCTTTGGGGATTGAAGCGATATGGGTGACCGGTGAAACGAGCGCTGAATTTGCGTACTGTAATAGTTTCGAAGAAAGGGCCGGATCAGTCTCAACGACCTCAGCGATGTCCTGCATTGAGGAGGCATTGTCCCGGGACAGTCGCATGATTTCAAGAGCCACCCGTGAGGGGGTCGGCATGGTACCCGTATTATTCAATCGTTCGAATACTTCAGATTTATCCATCAGAGTTTCCCGTCGATATCAAAGCCGTTTCGTGCTCACCTGAGTCTGACAAAAGTGTCAGTTATATTTAGCTGATTGTGCATAAAAGTACAAGGCTCTGCTTGGGGTAAACGTGAAGACGTGAGAACAAACTCACCTCAGCCTTGATCCGGTTCTGCCAGATCCAAGCTGGGGTGAGGTGTGGAGGGGCGGGGATATTATTTGGGTAAGGTTACCAATCCTTGAATACGGTCAAGTTCGGCCACAGTTTGAGCGTAAATCACCTTGGTACGATTTTGAGCGGAGAGAGCGCTGGAATAATCCTGCTGGGCAATCAGCACATCGAGGGTGGTTGATCGGCCCGCATCAAATTTGATCTGCTCAGCCTCAAGTCTTTTTTCAGTTGCGAGTGCAGTTTTGCTGGTAGCTTCAATAGCTTTCAGAGCCAGTTCAATATCACGGACGGTGACACGAACTGTTTTCCTGATATTCTGTTTGAGCAGCTCCAGACTGGTGTGGCTCTTCCTCAACGCTGCTTCAGCTTGGCGAAGCTGGCCTTTGGCCAGAGAATTGTCCAGTGGATGGGTGATCTGAATGCCAATCTGCCACTGGGTGTCGGAGTCATTCAGGGAAGCATCAAGTGCCCCGCCATACGTATCATCTCCACCACCGATACCGACCTTTCCAACCAGGCTGAGATCAGGAAGTGTTGCATTCTCGGCCTTATTCACTTGATATTCATCGGATTTGATCTTCATCTCAAGCGCCTTGAGATCTGGTCTGCTGGCCAGGGCATTTTCCAGAATCTGCTTCAGATCTGGAGTTAACGGAGAAGTATCAGGAACAGACTTTGGCATAACAGGTAACAACCATTGACTGCTGTTCATCAACAGTTTGATTGTGTCTTCAGCAACACCGATCGCCCGTTCTCCTGAAATCAGTTCCTCTTCGCGTCGAGCAACTTCTGACTCTGGTTGATAAATATCGATTTCGGCAAGTTTTCCTGCATCTATCTTTGCCGCAGTCTCATCTCTGAGTTTCTTTGCCAGCGTCAGGGCCAGCTGGAGGACCTCAAGATTTTGATGGGCATAAACGAGTTCCCAGTAGGCCTTCTTAACATTAGCAGCCAGGTCAGCAGCGTCGCTTTTCAACTGGTATGATGTAGCGGCCAGTCCGCTCTGGGCACTATTAATGTCTGTTTCCTGGATCTCGGAGCCAAATCCTTTGAGCAGGGGTTGTGTTATTCCAAGGCTCAAACTGGTACTGTAGAGCGGATCAAAGAGATAAAGACTCGGATCGGTTTCGATCCCTCCGTTGCTCCATGAAAGATCAAATGCAGTACCGGGCGAGAAACGTTTTTGCAGACCGGCATTCCAGCTGCTCTGTTGTTGGTTTTCAGGACTACTCACAGACACCGGGGTGGTCTCAGATTCACCATAGCCAAGATCTGCTGAAAAGAGGGTGTCGAATGTCGCTTCAGAAGCTTGTACCGCCCCTTCAGCAGCGCTCACATCCAGCTCTGAAAGTTTTAGGCTGAGATTATTCTCCAGAGCAGTTTCCACTGCTTGTGCCAGAGAGAGCTCCATTGTTTCTGACCCCTCTGCAAAAAGCGGCAGAGGAATAGCGAACATCAGCACAAGACAGAGGTAGAGGAGTATTTTTGAAGTGATAGAGAAATTCATTATTTTTCCTTCCTGATTAATGGTTCACCTGCCAGATACGGGTACGGTTTCCAGTAGATTTTGCTGAGCCTGGTAAAAAATGTCTGTCGGATGTGAGATGCCCGTTCAATCAAATAATAAAGAGTCGGAACCACGATCAAGGTCAGAAAGGTTGCAACCATCAGGCCGAAAATAACGACCACGGCCATAGAGCGCCACCACTGACTGGATTCACTGACCCAGGAGATTGAAAAGGAGTGAAAATCAAACGAGATACCGGTTACCATTGGAATCAATCCCAAGATGGTGGTTACCGCTGTCAAAATAACCGGCCTGAGTCTGGTTGCTCCGGCTGAGATAACTGCATCCCGTAACTCATATCCGCGCTCTCTGAGCTTGTTGGTATAATCGATCAGAACAATCGCGTTGTTGACGACAACCCCCGCCAGAGAAATGACGCCGACCCCGGTCATGATAATGCCAAATGGTTGCGAGAAAAGCGCCAGACCAAGGAATGCACCTCCCAGGGAGAGAATTACCGACGTCATAATGATAAACGGCTGACTGATCGAGTTGAACATCGAGACCAGGATCAGGAAAATCAGCAGCAATGCCACCATAAAGGCATTGAACAGAAATTCCTGGGATTCTTGTTGGTCCTCATTCTCCCCGGTGAATTTGGCGCTGTAACCAGGTGGTAGTACTACCGCGGCAAGCATTTTCTCCGCCTCCGCACGGACCACTGGTCCCGGAATTTTTGTCTCGTCGACATTTGCCTTTACGGTAACTGTACGATTGTAATCAATCCGGTTAATATCTCCGAGTGTACCGGAGAATTTAATCTCAGCCACGGTTGAGAGGGGCACGATTTGCCCGCTGGGTGTCGGAAGCATTAATTCGTTGAGAACATCAACCACTTTCCGGTCCGACTCTTTCAGTTGCACGGTAATGTCGTAATCGTCATCCCCTTCCCTGAAAGATGAGACCTCCAGGCCATTGTAGGCACTTTTGAGAGCAAAACCAATGGCGTTTGTGTTGAGGCCAAACAGGGCAGCTTTTTGACGATCGACCTCTACCTGTACAGAAGGAATTGCCTCCACGTAGTCATCTCGAATATCCTCGACGTGGGGGATTGTCTCAAGAACATCCCGGATCTGCTTGGCGATCTGCCCGAGAACAGAGAAATTGGCTCCCGATACTTCTATGTTAATAGGAGGTCCAGTGGGTGGTCCTTCAGCTTCTTTCTCAATAGTCACGATACCGCCCGGAATGTTCGCTACCCGTTTCCTGATCTCCTCAATATCGACTGCTGAGGAGCGGTATCGGTCTTTCATATCTCGGAAGCGTACCCCGATATGATTTGGTGTATTGGCCTCAAATGCTGAACTCCCGCCTGATTCAACGGTCGCCTTCATGTAAATGTTTTCAATGTTGGTCATATTACTGGGGCTTTTGACCTCAGAACCGCCAGGCAACTCGTAAGATTGTGGGGTAAGCGCATTCAGCGGTGTCATCTCTGGATTGACCGGGCTGCCATCTGTGGCGGTCTCCACAGGACTCAGTGCGTATTCGACTCGACTGGTTATCTGGTCTATATAATCAATATCTGCACCTTCGGGGACATCTACATTTACATAGATCCCGTTGGGCTGCAGATCAGGGAAGAATTCAACCGGTTTTCTCAAGCCAACCACCAGCAGCCAGACCTGAACCATCAGGATCAGGATACAGACTGCGGTAAAGGTAATGGTAAACGGCATATCCAAGGCCCTGACCAGGGCAGCTCGGTAACGGGTTAAAAAAAACCCTTTAATTTCAACAGGTTTGTTGACGTTCTCTGAAACTTCAGCAGCGCTGAGTGTGATATTTTCCACTCCCTTGCGCTTCACTTTCATGAAAATAGATATCATGGCCGGATTGATGATCATTGCGACAAACAGACTGGATGACAGCGTAACAATGAGCGTAAGCGGCAGATAACTCATAAACTCACCCATAATGCCAGGCCAGAACAACATTGGTGAGAAGGCGGCCAGGGTGGTGAGCGTTGAGCCGATAACCGGGTAGGCAACCTCCGCGGTCGCCTTCATCGCCGCTTCTCTACGCGGGATACCCTGTTCCATGAACCGGTAGGAGTTTTCCACAATAACAATCGCGTTGTCCACCAGCATACCAAGGGCCAGCGTCAGAGAGAACAGGACCACGAGATTGAGGGTGATTCCCATCACATATAAGACCGTGAAGGAGAGCAGCATGGAAAATGGAATTGCCAGACTCACCAACAAGGCATTACGAATACCCATTACCAGGAATATGACAATCAGAACGAGGCATAATCCGGTCAGGATGTTATTTTCCAGGTCTGCGACCATATTCTTAATATCATCCGATTTATCGAGGACTTTGGCAATCTCGGTACCGGATGGCCAGGTGGCTTTGTCGGCCTCGATAATTTTGTCGACGGCCTCGCTGATTTTGATGATATTCTCTCCGGTACGCTTTTTAACAGAGATGTTTACCGCTTCACGACCGTTTAATCGAGAACGTGAGGTTTCCTCTTTAAAGCCGTCTACGATAGTTGCGACGTCCTTGAGATATACCGGGGAGCCGTCTCGAATCGTGATCACGAGCCCGTACATTTCTTCCGGGGTCTTGAATTCACCGGGAACTTTGAGCTGAAACCGACCATCACCCAGGCGAATTGCGCCACCTGAGGTGTTCTGGTTTTCGCTGTAAACGGCATCCTGGAAATTGGTAATGGTGAGCCCATAATAGGCAAGTTTTTCCGGATCGACCTCGACCCTGATTTCCCGCTCAAGACCACCGGTAACATTGACCTCCAGAACCCCACCTACTGCTTCGATTTCATCTTCCAGATCATCCGCGATCCGCTTCAGGCACGGGAGGCCGCAGGTGCCGGAAAGTGAAAAAATCACGATGGGCATTTCAGAAAGGTTAACCTCAAAGACAACCGGGTCATCCTCCAGGTCGTTTGGCAACTCACCTTTCGCTTCATCGACCTTATCCTTGACGTCCTGGACGGCTTTATCAATATCGGTGCCGGTGACAAATTCGATATTGATCGAAGACAGCCCCTCAGAACTGATGGAATGGATCTGTTTTACTCCATCGAGTCCTTTCAACTTCTTCTCGATCTCGATGGTGATCGCCGTTTCCATATCGGTCGGTGATACACCCCGGTAACTGGTTGAAACGAAAACGTACGGAATGGTAATGTCCGGTTCATTTTCTCGGGGGAGATTGAAATACGCATAAACCCCGTTGATAATGATGATAAGGGCGAGCACAACCACCGTGGTGCTCTTTTTGACTGCGGTATCTGAAATAATCATAATGAGTACGCTCCGGGATCGGTGACCACTTTGACCACTTTGACCTTCTGATCGTTTTCAACATCACGGTGACCTTCGACAACCACCCGATCACCCGGGTTGATTCCATCTGTTATTTCGACCAGCCAGCTTTCCATAATCCCGGTACTGACGGTACGCTGCTGAACGATGCCATCCTTTTCAACAAAAACATACTTCTGATCATTTCGTGAAATAACGGAGTAGAACGGTATGGCCAGTGCCTGGTCTCTTTTCTCTTTGATGATATTGGCACGCGTAAACATTCCGGGCAGGATCTGCCGGTCGCTGTTGTCGATTTCAAGCTCGAGTCGGTAGAGTCGTGCGGTATTCTCCGGCGATGAGGATACAAAGTGTTTTTTGCCGGTCAATACTTTATCATCTAGGGCCTGAATGGTGATGTCTACGGAGTCAAGCTTCCTGACCGCGGTAATATCCGATTCGGGAATTCCGATAACCGCCTTCACCCGGTCTATCTCAAGGATACGTCCAACCGGATCGCCGACCCCGAGATACAGGCCAACTTTGGCATCGAGCCTGCGGACGACTCCATTGATCGGCGCTTTAATTTCGCATCGTTCGAGCATCAGTTTGGCATTGTTGAGGTCTGCTTTTGCCGTTTGCATGGAGGTCTCCCGTGCATCGAGTTCAGCAGTCGGGATCACACCTTTGGCGTACACCGCTTTATCTCTTTCATAATCCACCCGAGCCAGTTTATAAGCTGCCTCGGCGCGCGCCAGGGCTATCTCGTAGTCGGCAGACTCGATGCGGGCAATTACCTGGCCCTCTTTCACGTTGTCGCCTTCTTCAGCTAATACTTCCTCGATAGAACCTGAGATTTTTGAGATAAGTTCAAGGCTGTTCCACGCTTCAATGGAGCCAGGCAGATTGATTCTGTTACTGATGGTGGAGGGTTCAACAGCCATTACCACCGTATTGACCGGCGGCCGCTCTGTTTTAATTGCTGCTTCCTGTTCTGCCTTGATTTCTGATTTCTTGTCTCCAACCATGAATCCAAAGATTATGATGATTAAAAACAGGCTCAGAAAAATCATGCGCGGCATGTTGTGCCAGATAAAGAAAATGACTTTTCCTCTGGTTGTCTGAGGCTTCTCATATTCGCTTTTCATGTGTGTCACCGGGGGTATTTGCTTAGGGTTTTAATCCTTCCAAGGTTTGTCGAATCATAGTTTCCATAGCTTCGGGGATCTCTTCTGTCGGAATCATGCCGTTGTACCAACAAGAAACCATTAACAGGTAGAGTCCATAAAAATGTCCTGAGATGTGGAGCAGTTCCAGATCTGTCCTGAGTTCCTTGCGCTCCTGAGCTCTTTGGTAAATGGGATATAGCAATTTAAAATATTGTTCCTGTACTTCCAGGTCCTCTGCTGAATGATGCTCACGGGGCAGAATTTTCTCCTGCAGGTACAATCTGCCAAATTCTTTATTTTTGCTCACGTGCCTGAACTCCGCCATAAAGATGATCATCAGTTGTTCCACCAGCGGGGTGTCCAGGTTGGCATTTTCGGCAAGTTCTTGTCTGACATAGTCCAGTTCATCTTCGCAGAAAGCTCTGACAATATCTTTCTTCGTCTGAAAGTAGCTGTATACAGTGCCTTTGCCGATACCAGCCTCACGAGCAAGTTCTTCGATGGAGGTCTGCTCATACCCTTTTTTACTGAACAGCCTCATTGCAGCTTCAAGGATACATTTCCTTTTGTTGATTTTGTTCTTCTCGCGTATTGAATACATACAAACCAATGGTTATGTCAGTAGGGGAAACCGTGGTGATTCTGATGATTTTTCACTGCTGACGTTTCTTGATATGAAACAAAATCGACCGCAGTCATTTTTGTTTCGACTGCGGTCGACAATTACTGTTATTTTCGACTCCAGTCAACAATTTTTTTCGACTGCGGTCAAAAAAAAATTATGTTAAGCCTTAACTATTTAGTATCAATATTAAAAAAATATATGGTTGGAGTGAGTAATCAGTTAGGAGTGTCCTGAGTTTCGCAACAAATTATAATGGAAGTTTTCTTTCAAGTAGCACCACGGTAAAATGGGTGTGGTTTAACCCCGTAATGAGAGAGATTGTTTATTATATAAAATAACTATGAGGAATATATGGATTTTCAGTCCTGGGTCAGCGGCGGTGTAGATCAGCTTGCCAGTTTGTTCAAGGTTGGTTATGCGTTTGGTGCAGGCATGGTATCAGCCGTCAACCCATGCGGTTTTGCCATGTTGCCAGTCTACCTCTCCCTCTATATGGGGGCAGAAAATGAACAATTTGCCGATCGACATTGGGGATGGCGAATGTTAAGGGCGGTTGGGGTTACGATAGTGGTGACGGCAGGATTTGGCATGCTCTTTGGTTTGATCGGGTTTCTGGTTGCCTTTGGCGGTTCTTTTTTGATGGGAATTATGCCTTGGTTGGCAATTGTTATCGGTGCTCTCCTTATTGGTTTGGGTTTGCTTATGCTGTTTGGCAAGACACTGTCCTTTTCATTGTTTTCATCTCTGGCCACCAAGATCGGTGATCCTCGGAATATATCGATCAAGGGATTTTTCCTTTTTGGTCTCGCCTTTGGTGCGACTTCACTGAGTTGCACGCTGCCAATCTTTCTCCTGGTTGTGGGCAGTGCAATAACATCAGGCTCAACAGCAGCGGGATTACTCCAGTTCATCTGGTATATTCTTGGTGCGGGGGCCATTTTTCTCAGCCTGACAGTGGGAATGGCTCTGGTTAAAAGTGGCAATGTGCTGCGTATGTTGCGCAACATTTTGCCGCATGTAAATAAAATTTCGGCAATCCTGCTGATTTTGGCCGGACTTTACATCGTGTATTATTGGCTTACTTCAGGATTACTTTTTGTCTAATTTATTACTTGAATATGACCTACCAAGTTACTCAACTGCAATATTTAAATACTATTCAGGTAGTTATGAGGCTATCTGAGCTGAAAAAATGTAACAAATTGAGGATGGGCAGTCCAGAAAATTGTTGAGAAGGAGGGGAGAGAGTGCTGCGAGTAAATCCGCTTAATCAGCCACGAAATATTCGAGCGATACGCCAATTCATGATTATAGTGAAGACAAGAAAGGAGGAAAATGTAACAAGGGGAATAAAAGAACTGAATTACTAACAACAGAAAAAGAGAACATTACGGTCTTGGCATGATGTGTCGTACGGCAGAAATCTCTTCTTTCACTCCCTCTCTCCACCTGCTGTCATAACATCATGCTGGGACCGCTTTCAGTTTCAGTCCCCGCTTCTCAACAACGAGCTATCCCTATCGGCGAGCGCATTTTCCAGGGCCTGGTGAAGTCGTTCAAGATTCACCGGTTTCGATAGATAATCGGTAAACCCCTGTTGATCTGATTCTGAAATAAGTTTTGGAGCGGGGCCTCCGGTCAAAGCAATCACCGGTATATTGGCGGTTTCAGGATTCGACTTTAACCTTCGGAGAACCTCATCGCCAT
Source organism: Desulfobulbaceae bacterium (assembly GCA_004796425.1). GTDB lineage: Bacteria > Desulfobacterota > Desulfobulbia > Desulfobulbales > Desulfocapsaceae > MADRE3. Next base: position 22,318 of record QZLB01000010.1, read on the forward strand.
TAATATCAGGAAGTGAGATGTCGAGAATAATCAGGTCCACCCTCTCACTGGCGGCGCGTTCCAACCCCTGTTGGCCGGTCTCCGCCTCGAGCATCACTAAATGGTTTTTCTGTGCTAAAATGAAGCCCACCAGTTCTCGGTTCGCTTCATCATCCTCAATGTAGAGAATTTTCTTCTTCTGGCTCATTACGCATATCCTTTAATCAGCAGGCGGTCCCTGAACACCTTTGGGCTTCCTGATAAACCGGCGCAGTATTACCTTGTATCAGCGGGAAGCGCAATTCATTTTTTTTGTGATAAACAGTCGGTCCTCAAACCACTGCAGATGGAGAAAACGTTTGTTTTTCTTTGCCAGAGTAGCTATCCTAAATCTTCCTGGCGAGTGGATTTCAACACTGATTATATGATACGATTCGAATCGATTTGATATGGAGCTGTTTCATGGATGATAAAAAGAGCATTCTCAATAAAATAATTCCCGTTGCCGTGCTCAAGGCTTTAACTCAAGAGGCGGAGCATGCAATTCCTCTCACCATGTCGGTTGAAGGTTTTGTCAGTATCAGGCAGTTTCCTTTCAGAGTTGGCCGCGAGTCACGTGTTCAGACCGTTAAAGGAAAGATAGAGCGAATTGAGCGACCCAAGCATGAGAGTAACGAACCAAATAATGATCTGTACCTTGTTGATCGAGGTCAACTCCTTAATATTTCGCGTGAGCACTTCTTGATTGAGAAGGAAGGAGATCGATATCTTCTGAGTGATCGGGGGAGTGCCTGTGGCACCAAAATCAATGATCAGTCAGTGGGAGGTAATGATGCTGGTGGTACCCATATCCTCAGGGACGGGGACGAGATTGTAATTGGTACCAAAGACAGTCCTTACCGCTTTCAGTTTATTGACCTGCAGAACAGTATCGAGACGATACTTTGCGCCTAAGTGGCCTGATGGAGTGCCTGACTCACTTTCAGGGCATCACGGGTTGACTTGACATCATGCACCCGCAGAATATCTGGTTTTTTGTCAAAAGAGAGTGCGGCGATAACCGCAGTAACATGGTCGCGTTCCAGCGGATTTTCAATACCAGTGATTTCTCCAAGAAAACGCTTACGGGAATGTCCGAGGAGCAGACGTGCACCTAACTCGGAAAAAGATGAAAGATGTTTAATGATGCTCAGGTTATGCTCCAGTCTTTTCCCAAAACCGATACCAGGATCAATAATGATGCGATCACGCATAATACCGGCTGCCTCCAGACGATCGATCTGCTGCTTGAGAAAATCGGTAATTTCTTTAATCACATCATGATAGTTTGGATTATCCTGCATGGTGCCCGGTGTACCCTGCATATGCATGATCACGACATCAAGTGTTGGGTATTCGTGGAGCACGCTGATCATCGATTCATCTAACCGAAGAGCGGAAATATCGTTGATGATTGTAGCCCCTGCATGGATTGCTTCACGGGCTACAAGCGCTTTGGTGGTATCGATAGAGATAGCAATATCGCTCAACTGACGAACCGCTTCAATTGCCGGGATGACCCGTTCCAGTTCTTCCTCCACGGAGACTGGATCAGCATAGGGTCGCGTGGATTCACCACCGATATCAATGATATCGGCGCCGGATTCAATCAGGTATCGGGCTTGTTGTTGCGCGGATTCCCGGGAGTTGTAAATACCACCATCGGAAAAAGAATCGGGCGTCACATTGAGGACGCCCATGATCTTTGGGAAATGCGCGTGGCTCATGCAGCGGGCGTGTCAGAGCCATCCGGTTCATCAGCAGGACTATCTGAGCCCGTTTCCTGGTCAGCGGCGGGCGGAACTTCTTCAGTACTGCTACTTTCCACATCTGCCTCAGTTTTCGGCTCAGCTTTGTCCCTTGCCGGTTCCTCACGTATGCGTGAGACAAATGCCTCAGGTCTCAAATCCTTGATGATTTTTTCAATATCTTCAAGGACGATGGTTTCTTTTTCCAGGAGATCATCAGCCATGCGCTTGAGAACATCCTGATGGTCTTTGAGCATTTCTTCTACCTTGGTGCTGGCTTCAATGATGATATCCTTTACTGCCAGATCAATCTGTCGGGCGGTCTCTTCACTGAAATCACGATGCTGAGCTATCTCGCGACCGAGGAATATCTGCTCTTCCTTTTTACCGTAGGTCAGCGGTCCAAGTTCATCGCTCATTCCCCATTCACATACCATTTTACGGGCCAGTGCGGTGGCTCTTTCCAGATCATTACCTGCACCGGTAGTGATTTCATCAAAGACGATTTTCTCAGCCAGTCGACCACCAAAAAGAATACAGATTGAATTCTTCAGATACCCTTTGGAATGAGTATATTTCTCATCCATCGGTAACTGCATGGTCAATCCCAGGGCTCGTCCTCGCGGAATAATGGTTACCTTGTGAATTGGATCTGTATCAGGCAGCAAATACGCGACCAGGGCGTGGCCTGCCTCATGATAAGCGGTAACCTCTTTCTCCTTCTCAGTGATGATCATCGAGCGGCGCTCGGCACCCATCATGATTTTGTCTTTGGCCTTTTCAAGAAGCTCAAGATCGATCTCTTTTGCTCCTTCCCTGGCAGCCATAAGTGCGGCTTCATTAACCAAGTTCTCAAGATCTGCTCCTGAAAAACCAGGGGTTCCGCGCGCCAGGACTTCATAATCGACCTGGGCGGCCATTTTGGTTTTTCGACCGTAAATCTCCAGGATTTTCTGACGACCGCCGACATCCGGGATCGGAACTACCACCTGACGGTCAAAACGGCCTGGCCTGAGCAATGCAGGATCAAGCACGTCAGGGCGGTTGGTCGCCGCGACAATGATGACACCTTCATTGGACTCGAACCCGTCCATCTCTACCAGTAATTGGTTCAGGGTCTGCTCCCGCTCATCGTGACCACCGCCAAGACCGGCGCCGCGATGGCGTCCAACGGCATCAATTTCGTCGATAAAGATGATACACGGGGCTTGTTTTTTACCCTGATTAAACAGATCCCTGACACGAGAGGCACCGACACCAACAAACATTTCAACAAAATCCGAGCCTGAAATCGTAAAGAATGGTACATCAGCCTCACCAGCAATTGCTCTGGCGAGTAGTGTTTTACCGGTTCCAGGCGAACCGGCAAGTAGCACACCTTTCGGTATTCTACCGCCAAGCACGGTAAATTTATGGGGGTCCTTCAGGAAATCAATAATCTCTTCCAGTTCTTCTTTTGCTTCATCAATACCGGCGACATCAGCAAAGGTTACTTTATTATCTCCCTGCTCCAGCAGACGAGCGCGGTTTTTACCAAAAGAGAGGGCTCCACCTTTGCCACCCCCCTGCATCTGGCGCATGAAAAAAATCCAAACACCGATCAACAACAGCATCGGAAACCAGGAGACGAAAATGGTCATAAACCAATTTTCCTTCTGGGATTCCTTCACCGTAATGTCAACTCCGGCTTCGCGCAGAATTGGAATGAGTTCCGCATCGGTTATTGGATAGATGGTTCTAAACGGTTTGCCATCCTGCAGGGTACCTGAAATGCTGTCTCCCTCAATCCTGACCCGATTGATTGACTTGTTTTCAATCTTTGACATGAACTCGCTGTAGGTTAGCGAGGATACATTGCCAGGTTGTTTGCTGAACAAATTAAACAGCAGGATCATCGTAAGGGCAATTACCAGCCACATACTCAGGTTTTTATAAAAGGTATTCAAAAAGTCCTCCGCGAATAATCGTATGGATTGACAAAATGTTCATAAGTAAGGGCTATCACTATCAAAACATATTATCTTCTCATGAGTCCGGTCAATTCCACCTTACATTAAAACATCTTTGTTCAATGTCGAGAAATATCCTTTGATAAATGTATTCATTGAGCGAATTTTTGTACAGGCTTCACCTCAAGGCTCTTTTCCTTCATCTCCTTCATTGCCCGCACCAACGCGGCTGCACCATTGGCTGTCGTGGTGTAGGGAATGTGCAGGTCGATCGCCGCACGTCTGATTTTGTAGCTGTCTTCAGTGGTACGTTTGCCCAGTGAAGTATTGACGATCCAACCGATTTCACCATCATGAACTTTGTCGAGGATATGTGGTCTGCCTTGAGAAATTTTGTTTATTTTCTCACACGCAATATTGCTTTCAGAGAGAAAGAGTGCGGTGCCGGTGGTGGCAAAAATCGTAAAACCTAAATCTACCAGAGCTCTGGCGACCGGAACGATGGTGATCTTGTCACCATCACGTACCGAAATAAAAACATTGCCGGAGGAGGGCAGGGTAGAGCCTGCTGCAAGATGAGCCTTGCCGATTGCCAATCCGAGGTTGTCATCAATACCCATAACCTCGCCGGTTGATTTCATTTCCGGGCCAAGCAACGTGTCGACACCTTCAAAGCGGTCGAATGGAAAAACCGCCTCTTTGACCGCCCAGTGGCTGATGTCTGATTCACTCATCAAACCGAGTTCATCCAGACTCATGCCCATCATGATTTTCGTTGCCAGTTTAGCCAGCGGGACGTCGGTTGCTTTTGAGACAAACGGAACGGTTCGAGAAGCGCGTGGGTTGACCTCCAGGACAAACAGCGTGTTTTCCTTTACCGCATACTGGACGTTCATCAGTCCGATGACACCGAGTTCTTTTGCCATTGCCCGGCTGGCTTCCTTGATTTCTTCTATGATTTTTTCAGATAGACTGTGAGGTGGCAGTACGCAGGCTGAGTCTCCTGAGTGAATACCCGCCTCTTCGATGTGTTCCATGATGCCGCCGATTACAGTTCTGTTGCCGTCGCTGATGGCATCGACATCAACTTCAATGGCATCTTTGAGAAATTGGTCGATGAGGATGGGGTGCTCCTGTGTACCACTTCCAACAATAGCCATGAAGTCCCGGATCCCCTGTTCGTTGTAGACGATTCTCATATCTCTTCCCCCCAATACATAAGAAGGGCGCATCACTACCGGGTAGCCGATCCGCTCGGCAGCAGCGATTGCCTCATCGAGGGTAAAGACGGTATCGTTTTCAGGTTGCTTGAGATTCAGTTTTTGCAGGAATTGCTGGAAGCGCTCCCTGTCCTCCGCCCGGTCAATGGCATCAGGTGGAGTACCGATGATCTTGACCCCGGCTTCTTCCAGCGGGACCGCCAGATTCAGCGGGGTTTGACCGCCAAACTGGACGATAACCCCATCAGGTTGCTCCTGCTCAATGATATTCAGGACATCCTCTCTGGTAAGCGGTTCGAAATATAGTTTGTCCGAGGTGTCATAATCGGTTGACACCGTCTCCGGGTTCGAGTTGATCATGATTGACTCAACACCGATTTCCCGTAATGCAAACGAGGCATGTACACAACAATAGTCAAATTCGATACCCTGACCAATCCGGTTTGGCCCGCCCCCGAGGATCACGATTTTTTTCCGCTCGCTACGAACCGCTTCATTTTCAGTTTCGTAGGTGGAGTAACAATACGGGGTGTATGACTCGAACTCGGCCGCACAAGTATCAACAAGCTTGTACACCGGTAGGATGCCGAGTTCCTTACGTAAACCGCGAATGTCATTTTCCGAGGTACCGGTAAGATGAGCGAGTTGGTAATCGGAAAAACCCATCTGCTTGCAACTTCCTAAAAAGTCTCGGTTCAGTCCCTGAAAGCCAGCGGTAAGTATCTCCTGCTCCTGGTCGACAATCTGTTTCAGGTTATAGAGGAACCAAGGATCCAGGTGGGTAAGTTGAGACAGCCTGTTAACAGTCACACCCCGTCTCAAACCTTCATGGATATAGGCAATACGTTTGGAGTTTGGCTGCAGGAGGCCGGACTCCAAATCCTCGGGTTCAAGGTCAGAAAGTATTTCTTTGCCATCACCCCCAAAACCGAATCTGCCGGTTTCAAGTGAGCGCATTCCTTTTTGAAAGGCTTCCTTGAAAGTTCGGCCAATGGCCATGGTCTCACCTACAGATTTCATTGCTGTAGTGAGTTGATCCTGGGCTTCCGGGAATTTTTCAAAGGTCCAGCGGGGGATCTTAACCACGCAGTAATCGATGGTCGGTTCAAATGACGCATAGGTTTCCCGGGTGATGTCATTTCTAATTTCATCAAGGGTGTAGCCAATAGCAAGTTTTGCCGCAATCTTGGCGATGGGAAAGCCCGTGGCCTTGGAAGCGAGGGCCGAACTACGGGATACACGGGGGTTCATTTCAATAACCATCAACTCCCCATCCAGCGGGTTGACGGCAAACTGGACGTTCGAACCTCCGGTTTCAACCCCTATTTCGCGGATAATTGCGATGGCTGCATCACGCATATCCTGATATTCACGATCGGTGAGTGTTTGAGCCGGGGCGACGGTGATGGAATCACCGGTATGAACGCCCATGGCGTCCATATTCTCGATGGAGCAGATGATCACCACATTGTCTTTGGCATCCCGCATTACTTCGAGCTCATACTCCTTCCAGCCCAGTAGGCTGCGCTCGAGCATAATCTCTGTCGTCATGGAAAGATCCAGACCATGCTCACATAACTCCTCGAGTTCCTGCCGGTTATAGGCGACACCGCCACCGGTTCCACCAAGGGTAAAACTGGGTCTGACAATGATAGGGAAGCCGATTTCGTCCCCTGCCTTCATGGCATCTTCAAGCGTTCTGACAATGGCTGACTCAGGGACTTTCAGGCCGATTTTATGCATGGCTGCCCGAAATTCCTCGCGTCCTTCGGCTTTGTGGATTACCTCGATTTTAGCGGCCAGCATTTCTACCTGATATTTTTCCAGGATACCGGTTTCAGCAACTTTGATGGCCGTATTCAGGGCAGTTTGTCCTCCCAGGGTCGGCAACAGCGCATCAGGTCGCTCTTTTTCGATGACTTTGGCCACAATTTCCGGGGTGATAGGCTCGATATAGGTTGCATCGGCGAGTTCAGGATCAGTCATGATCGTGGCCGGGTTGGAGTTGATTAGCACGACCTCGTACCCTTCCTCTTTCAGTGCTTTGACCGCCTGGGCACCGGAATAGTCAAATTCGCAGGCCTGGCTGATGATAATCGGGCCGGAGCCGATGATGAGTATCTTGTTAATGTCGTTTCGTTTTGGCATAGCTGGTTTGTCCAGTGGGTCCGTAGTCAAATATATACGCTACGAACCTGAATAATGTCAGTTGGTATGGGCTTTCATCAGATCAATGAACCGGTCAAACAGATATTCAGCGTCGTGCGGACCGGGCGCATGTTCGGGGTGATATTGCACCGAAAATGCGGGATGTTTCTTGTGACGCATACCTTCGCAACTGTCGTCGTTGAGATTGAGGTGCGTCAGTTCAACCTCTTCAGGATCGATACTGTCCATGTCGACGCAGAAACCATGATTCTGGGAGGTGATCTCCACTTTGCCGGTGAGCAGATCTTTTACCGGCTGATTACCACCACGGTGACCGAATTTCAGCTTATAAGTTGAACCACCGTATGCCAGACCGAGCATCTGGTGGCCAAGACAGATGCCGAACATCGGTCTCTTGCCAAGGAGCACTTTCAGCGTATCCACGACTCCCTCAACGCCTTCGGGATCTCCTGGGCCATTAGAGAGAAAGATACCATCCGGGTTCATTCCCAATACCGTATCAGCGTCAGTGGTCGCAGGTACTACCTGTACGACACACCCTTTGTCCTGCAGAATTCTGATTTGATTGTATTTAATGCCGAAGTCAAAGGCGACCACCTTGAATTTTCCGTCGGTATCTGAGCGGTGGAAAACATCACTTCCCGGCGCTGGTTGGTTATTGACCCAACCATACGGTTCTGAGCAGCTGACCAACTTCACCATGTCCTGACCGACCAGGCCGGACCAGCTTCTGGCTTTTTCTACCAGGGCGTCTTTATTGAGTACTTCTGTTGAGACAACCCCTTTCATGGCACCTTTGGTGCGGATATGACGTACCAGCGCCCTGGTGTCAAAACCGTCAACTCCCAGTACTCCATATTCATTAAGGAAGTCGGCAAGGGATTTGCGTGATCTGAAGTTTGAGGGGATCGCGTTGTATTCTTTAACCAGAAACGCTTTCGGGTGAACCGCAACAGATTCCATATCTTCCGGATTAATCCCGTAATTACCGATCAACGGATAGGTCATGGTGATGATCTGGCCGGTATAGGATGGGTCTGTCAAAATTTCCTGATATCCGCTCATTGAAGTGTTAAAGACAATCTCTCCTACCGCTTCTCCAGAACCGGTGAAGGAGTTACCTTCGTACACCGTCCCATCTTCAAGGGCGATGAGTGCTTTCATTAGTAGTCCTTATCTCTGGGCGGCTCATTCATGGTACCGCATCAGTATTGGGGCTGAATCTTGATGAATTTCCACTTCTTTTCAATCTGGTCGGAGCTTTTCAGACCCGAACGTTCCGGGGTTTGAAGGCATGTCCTGAATTTGATCCAGATGGCTAAGACAAAACGCTAATACTTAACCCAGTAATAGTGTTTTCGTCAACCATATTCGGTTCCCCAGCAAGACATGAGACCTCGTGGAAATGCTAGCCTCACGGGATCAATAAGAAAAGTCAGAGACAGGTTTACAGTAGCCTTTGCCCTGTGATAAATAGTGAGTACAGGCGCACTTCCAAGGCTGATTACTTTGTATTCCAGCCAATATATCTGCTGAAATCAGAGTTGACGATGTATCCTCCACCACCAACCTGGCTCGATAAACTGTTTACGCTGATAGAGAAGTACCTGGTTGGGACAGATCAGATTCACCCTGATCTGATGGTGCGGCAGCGGGTTATTCTTCTGTTTCTCAT
>QZLB01000275.1 GCA_004796425.1 Desulfobulbaceae bacterium
GGTAAAGCAGGCAATATCTGTATCCAGAATCCGTGGCCTGGCTGTTTCATGACCATCTGGGGTGACCGTGATCGTTTTGTTAAAACCTACTTTGGTATGTACAACAAAAATCCAGACAGCAAGGACTGGCGTGACTGGCCATACCTGACTGGTGATGCTGCCGTAGAAGCACCTGATGGCTATTATCGTATTCTTGGTAGGATTGATGACGTAATCAACGTTTCCGGTCATCGACTGGGCACCAAGGAGATTGAGTCAGCGGCCCTGACGGTTGAAGAAGTTGCTGAAGCTGCCGTCGTTCCAGTTAATCACGACATTAAGGGCAAGGAGCCGGAACTTTACGTGAGCCTAAAGCCGGGCTTCGAGGCTTCACCCGAGATGCAGCAGAAGGTCGCCGATGCGATTGTTTTCCAGATCGGTAAGATCGCCAAGTGTAAAAACGTTTGGATTGTTCCCGATATGCCGAAGACTCGTTCGGGTAAGATTATGCGGCGTGTTCTCGGAGCGATTTCAAACAACGGCGATGTTGGCAATGTAATGACACTTGCCAACCCGGAGATCGTAGAAGAAATCAAGAATATGGTATCGTAACCACCCTGTACCGCAGGGCGTCTCGAAGAGTCGCCCTGCGGTAATCCTGACTATTCTTCAGTTACCTGAAAAAACCTAAAAGCACATCCCTCGCACCGGTAACCCGGCAATCGTTACTGCCTGATGCACACCTTTGGGGAACAGGCTGTAAAAATAGCGCAAACTTCCCTTCTCCTCGCCAAATTGATCACCTAATGCTTTGGCAACCACTCTGACCATCGGGTGTTGTTTTCTGCGCTGATAGGTGGTTCTGATGAAATTGATTGCAGCGATGTGCTCTTCGTTAAGGGTAATATCAAGCTGGTCTGCAATCCAGTCACGGATATCATCGTCCCATCGATCCATATCTGCGAGTTGGAATTGCTGGGTGACGAGGTATTTCTTTCCTTTCAGATCAACGTGGTAGGTCATGCTCGCCATGGGGTACCTCCTGTTTCTGACTACATTCCGTGGGCCACTAACTGCTATCCTTAAAAGTAATTTAATTATCGTTTTTACCCTTATTTCCTCATATCACAAATTGGCTCAAAATGCAAGACAAACAACCACATATTGCTGTTATTACAGCGTGTTACACAATGTAGTAGTTGGTACACTTATTGGTACATATCCTTTGTGCACCCTTAAACGTTATCGAAATTTTTTGAAAAACCGTTCCAGATCCGCATCAGGATCAAACGTGCCTAAGTTGAGATTTTCGACATTTTTATGAAGAGCACCATTGAGGTTGAGCAGATCTAACACCAGGTACTCAAGAGTTCGCAACTGATCCTCAACAATTTCCGCTGAGTCACACGGCACCGGGTATTTCTGCATCATCAGGTACTCCATGCCGTATTTATCTCGTTTTTCCTCGAACTCCTCAATTTCCTGCAGGTTCTTTTTCAGGAGGTCTACCCGGTCAAATAAGAATTGATATACTGATTTCTCCGGAGCATATTCTGAGAACAGACCAAAGGTATACATCAGCAGATCCATCTTCTCGTCCACCGAAGCAATCTTCTGAACAATTATCTCTATGAGAGGAATGGTGGCGGGGTGAAAAGTACTATCGGCTTTGCGTTGATAAACCAGCGCCTGATTGTACAGGGGTTCTTCCAGATATTTTTCAAGTATCGTTGTCAGCGATTTATCCAGCTGACGCGTGCCATAGAGCTTGCGTATGTAATAGAGATAATCATCGCTTTCCAAGGCCAGTTGTACACTCGCTGTAACTCCTGGAGTACATAATTCAAGCAGCGGATATGCATTGTGTAAATGACGAGCGATTGCTTCCTCATCCTCGTTGGTAATACCGCTTTTCAGCAATGGTTCAATCGTCTCGCGGACCTGATCGGTGGGAACCATGATCAGGGCGAGCAGCGTTTCTCTGGTGTCGCTGGAATCCTTTTGCAATAACTCAATCATTGATTCCCGACTTGCATCATAGGTCGTCTCAGCAAAATCTACGACCTCCTGATCAATGAGTAGTCCCCGGCTTAAAAATCTGGTTAATTGGTCAATGATCATCTCAAATACATGCTGTGTAGCTGCCATGCAGGTTGCTCCCTTCTTGTTTGTCTATGACTTCTCGTGATGCGATCAGCACGATAGTGTTGTAGGGTAATCCATACCCTCTTATTACCAGAAATCAGAGACGGACCATACGAAAACCCTCTTCCCAAGGATGCTCAATGTCCAGTCCACCGTTCAATGCCGATTGCAGACCAATCCTCATTGGCAGCCTGCCGCTTAAGAGCCATCGTGAGGCGATGGAGATGATCCTCTCCTGTACCCCAGAGATTCCTCTCTGGCCCCAGCTCCCATATTACCCTGCGGAGCGTATGACGAGACAATTCATCAGTGGTATCCCCGGTTTAACCGAAGATGATGATAGCTTTTATATAAATACAACCGGTGATGATTTTACCGACAAATTGACCACATTTTTTCAGGAGCTCATCGATGGTGAGTCACAACAGACCCTGCCCGTCCATTCACCGTTTAATTTATCCGATGAAACGTGCAAAGGGTTTAGCGTACTGAAAAACACACTCCAGAAGGCTCAAAAACCATTCTTCACGGTCAAGGGACAGATAACCGGACCGCTCACTACTGGAATTGCGCTCAAGGACGAGGATGGCAATAGCCTCTTTTATAACGAGATGCATCGAGAGATGATTACAAAACTCCTGGCCATGCGGGCACGTTGGCAGGCGGAGCAGTTGCGAACCCTCCCTCTCATTCATCCTCCAATTATTTTTATTGATGAACCCGGTATGGTCAGCTTCGGCTCAACATCGCTCACCACCGTAACCAGAGAGATGGTGAGCCAGGTGGTTGAAGAAGTGATAGACGGTATTATCCGAGGAGGAGGTATCAGCGGGGTGCATATCTGTGCCAATGGCGACTGGGAACCGGCTCTACAATCACGCGCCCAGATTATCAGTTTTGATGCCTATTCATATTTTGCAAATTTCATTATATACCGTGATCAACTCACTCGATTCCTTGCCGGAGGCGGTCTCCTTGCCTGGGGTATTGTGCCCACCGGTAATACCGAAGCCATTGAACGAGAGAGCGTGGACAGTTTGTATGATAAATGGCTGGAGCAATGCCACTCAATTACTGATTTGGGATTCAGTTATTCCCAAATCTGCCAGCAAACACTGATCTCACCGGCTTGCGGTACCGGCTCACTCAGCCTGGAACACGCCCGTCGGGTATTGGAATTAACCGCAACCCTCTCAAAGCGGATACGAGATTCGATTTAAACGCCGACTGATCAGTGTGATGACCCATCGCTGAAAGAGTGACGACATCAATATTCCGCATATCCGGAAACCTCAGCTGACGTTATTTTCTAGAACAGCAGACGGTGTCTGTATTGTTTAGGCATATGGGCAAAAATGGACGCCAGAACGAAGATTACGGGTATTGCAAGCGCACCCGGAAGCCAGCCATGATATACCAGGCCGAGCAGACCAATTTTTATGAGCGTGACGATACCTGAGAGTTCCCGATAAATCTGTCGATGCCTCATCCACTCAAGCAGCATGAGCAGCACACCGGAGATCAAGGCCAGATTGATCAGATAGCCTGGGATTGCAAGCCCCTTAAAAAAGTAGGCAAGAAGAAAAAAAGCGGCACCAAACTGGTGCGCAGCGCGCATCATCACCGAACTCCACATGAAAATGGCGGGTCGATGCTCGGTCCGCCCCAAGGCAGAAACGCTTCTTTGCTCTGATGGTTGTACTCCCATATCGTCAATCGTTTTCTCAGCTTCAGGTAAAATGATCCAACTGCAATTTAGGAGAGAGTGTACACTCAAAAAGAAAATCCCGCTATCCGAGAAGGAGGGAAGAGGCAGATAGCGGGAATAAACACCATTCAAAGAGGGAGAGTGTTTAGTTAAATTATTAAGCACGAGCCCAACTCCTGTCAAGCTCGGTCCAGTGATTGGGAAAGCAGCATACGGGGCTGGTTTTCCAGATTCCCGGAACTTTGCCCCTGTTATTGCAGCTAAAGCTTGGTTCCGATCTTGCTCGACCTGGACGTAAAACAAACAATCCACTGTTATTATAACATTTTTCAGCACGGCAAATTAAAGGCACAATTCTTGAATGGGTTCTGATTAATTCCGGTGACCGGCATCATCGGGAGATAAGATTCTGCTTTTCAAACACACGCTGGGGGGATTTATGGCTGGAATGTCAAATACATGCAGTGTGAAGGGCGGCATGATACGGGTGAATTGCAGTCGCTGTAATAAAACGAGATATGTACCGGTTAGTCCTGGAACGCGAAAAAAAGTCGTTCGATGCGGATGCGGTATGTCTGGAACCTACAACATAAATTATCGTTCCCATACCCGCGAAGCGACGAGTGCACGGGCATTAGCCGTGTTGTCGAACGCGAGAGAAGCAATAATACGCCTTTGCGACACCTCGGAATATGGGGTTGGGTTTTTGGTTGCTAAAGATAGCGCAAGCCTGTTACGCAAAGGACAGGAAATCCGGATCAAATTTCGGGGGGGATCCGGGTCTGTGGCGCAGAGAAAAATTCTTATCAGGAGTGTCGTTGGTAACAGGATTGGCGCGCAATACGCCTAAGCCCTGACTCTAGTCGAATTTGCGTCACATTCAGCCCGCCAATGCAATGTTGGTGGGCTGTTGTTTTTTTATCAACCCGCTCCTTATTTTCCCGATGCCACAACCTTTGCCAGATCCTCAGGGGTATCAATACCCGCAACACTTAACGTGGTCTGAGCCGTCATGATGGAATAACCGTTTTCAAGCCAGCGCAGTTGTTCCAGTGATTCGGACTTTTCAAGCTGAGAGGATTCGAGTCGGGTTATCTCATCCAGTACCGCACTCCGGTAGCCATATATCCCGATGTGATGGAAAAAATCAGCCCTGGAGAGCCAATCCTGCACCTGACATCCCCGAACATGCGGAATTGGTGACCTGGAGAAATAAATAGCTTCTGCCTCATGATTCATCACCACTTTCACTTTATTGGGGTCCTCGATATCCTGCCATTGGCTGATTTTCTTCACCAGGGTGCCAATCTGCACTCTCGGTGAGTTGAACAAGGCGGCAACCATGCTGATCTGCTCGGGGGCGATAAATGGTTCATCCCCCTGTATGTTAATCACCACGTCGTAGCTGCGTCCATCAATCCGCTCCGCCTCCGGTCGGGCTTCACTACAGCGATCCGTACCGCTCTGGTGGTTCTCCGAGGTCATTACCACACTTCCTCCAAAAGATTGCACCGCCTGAAAAATTCGCTCATCATCAGTGGCCACATAAACATTTTCAAGCACCTTTTTTGCCTGCTCGTAAACCAGTTGAATCATAGGTTTGTCATGAATCAGTGCCAACGGCTTCCCGGGAAAACGGGTCGAGCCGTAGCGCGCGGGTATCAAGCCCAGTATTTTATTACTCACGTTTACCTTGCCCTGTTTTAAGGTTTTATTGTCTTACCTGCTGGATGTGCAAACATAGAGCAATCCTTTTGCTTTTTCAAATATGAAATCACATCCCGGACCTGCTCATGTCCACGATGAGTGCGCTCTTTTTCGTGGCAGTCAACATCGAGCTGTGGTAGAAATCAGCATCCACGGACCAGCCCCCTTAAAACAAAGACGAAATGGCCTGGTTAAACACTGTTTCACAATGAGGTATCAGTATGCAAATCATTATTTCCGGATCCCTTGCTTATGACCGGATCATGGATTTTCCCGAATATTTTTCTGACCACATCCTGCCAGAAAAGATTCACGTCCTCAACGTCTGCTTTCTGGTAAACGGCGTAACCGAAAAATTTGGCGGTACTGCCGGTAATATCGCCTATGCCCTGAAACTGCTCGGTGAAGATCCCCTTATAACTGCCACCATCGGCAGTGACTATCATCGATATATGGACCGCTTCAGGGATCTGGCGATCCGTGACGAGGCAATCAAGATCATTAAGGACGAGCTGTCTGCCGGCGCTTACATTACCACGGACAAGGCAGACAACCAAATTACCGGTTTCAACCCCGGGGCCATGAAATTCAGTTCGGAGTATGATTTTGCGTCCTGTGATCCAGAAGAAACACTCCTGATCGTATCGCCGGGAAATATTGATGACATGATACGTTACCCAACCCAATGCAAGCAGAACGGTATCAAATATATTTTTGATCCCGGACAGCAGTTGCCGGTTTTTCAAAAACAGCAGCTGCTTGATTCCATCTCTGGCTGCTATTTGCTGATCGTCAATGATTATGAACTCGAGTTGATTCTTAACAAAACAGAATATTCTAAAGAGGATATTCTTTCCCTCACCGGAGCCACCATTGTGACGCGTGGTGAACACGGCTCCCAACTTTACACAAATGGTGAGGTTATTGAAATACCACCTTTCAAGGCCGACCAGGTTATCGACCCCACCGGTTGCGGAGATGCCTACCGCGGTGGTCTCTTATACGGACTGAAAAATGGTAAAAGCCTTCAACAAAGCAGCCTGCTCGGGAGCCTCTGTGCTTCATTTGCCGTAGAGCAGTATGGTACCCAGGAATACTTCTTTACCAAAGAAGCGTTTACCAACAGGCTTGAAAAAGGACCGCAGATAATTAGCTGAGCACCCCTGTTAGCATGAAACTTAAACACCGGCTCGAATATGGTTTGTTGCGTTCAGTGGTTTTGTTTTTGAATCTGCTACCGCTCCCGGTAATCCTGGTCATCACCCAGTCTCTTGGTTGGCTTACCTGGGTGTTGTTCCCGTTTCGACTGCCGGTTGCTTATCGCAATATCTCCACCGTATTCCCGGATATGGCACACACTGAGAAATTAAGAATTCTCAAAAGAGCCTATCTGAATTTCACCAAGACCTTTGCCTTAATCGTGATCCTGAGAAGAAAGAAGCTTTATCGCATGATCGAGGAAGCGGTGATCAGCGGCCAGGAGCATCTTGATGAGGCTTTGAAAGGCGGCAAGGGAGCCGTGCTTACAACCTATCACGGTTTCTGGTTTGAGGCCTATTTCGCCTGGTTCAATCACAACAATCTGCCAACCAGTCTGATTATTAAAAGACAGTCCAATCCATTTTCAGACGCCTACTTCATCAGGCAGCGGGAGTATTTTGGCAACTCTCTGGAAAACGTTCGGCGGAAAGCGGGAATGAAGGTGTTTCGCGCCTGCCTTGAAAACAACCGGCTCCTGATTATCAGCCTCGACCAGAACTACCAGGCAACCGGGACACCCATCCCCTTCTTCAATCGGACACTGGGGTGTGCAAAAGGCTCCGCGCTGCTCCATTTGAAAAGCGGCGCACCAGTGCTGACCAGTGTCTATTATGTCAAAAATGGCAAACTCCACATCGACTTTGACCGCGTTGACCTGCCCGAATACCAGGAAATAACTGAAGACGCGATCAACGATATTTCAACCCGCGCAATCAGCTATTACGAGCCCTATATCATGAAGTATCCGGAACAGTGGTTCAGCCTTTTTCACCGGCTCTGGAGTAAGGATGGCTACCCCGAACGAGTGCCCCGAGGTTTTAGGGAAATCTTCTTGTAATTATTCAGCACCTTATCTTTTGACGGGTTATTCAGCGCGCTGACCTCAACCCGGTTACGACCGTTTTCCTTGGCCTTATAAAGTGCCTGATCTGCCAGAGCCAGAAGGTTGTCAGGTCGATCCGGTGAGTGATCCTGCAGGGTGGCAATACCGGTGCTGATGGTCACCCGCAATTCACTTTTACCATCCGAAAAGAGATGCGATTCAGTAGCAGTCCGAAGTTGCTCTGCTAATGACCTGCTGGTTTCAAGATCAGTATCCGGCAGCAGCATGATAAATTCCTCGCCACCATAACGGGCTGCGATATCCCCGGTACGACGCTGGGCTGCCAGGATTTTAGCAAACTCCACGAGCACCAGATCACCGAAATCGTGGCCATAGTTATCGTTCACCTTTTTGAAAAAATCGATATCCAAAAGCAAACACGCTAACTGACCACCCCGCTTTGCCGCCCTCGCGTAATGCTCGTTAAATTTGGCCTGAAAGTAACGCCGGTTATGAAGCGCGGTAAGCGCATCGTGCTCGGCCTGGAATTTCAGCTTGTCATTAAGCTTCTCAAGGTCCTTGACATAGGTGCGATTTCTCAGGTGGGTAATGATCCGCGCTCTGAGTTCCTCTTCGATAAATGGCTTGGGTAAATAATCACTTGCCCCAACCTTAAAAAAACCAAGGATTTCATCTTTATCGTCGATACCGCTGATAAAGAAAATCGGTAAATTCTTCGTTTTTTCAATAGATCGAAGTCTCTTACAGAGTTCTTTCCCATCCATACCGGGCATCAGCTGATCGGTAATGATAATATCAAAATCGATCTCACCCTTTTCTACCATGGCCAGTGCCGATTCCCCATCCTCTGCCTCGTACACAGTCAGACCGTTTCTCTTTAGACTATTGATGACAATACGACGGACCGGGGCGGCATCATCGACCACCAGAGCTACCATATCGCTGAACTGGACCTGGGGATTGAGCGTGTTATCGACTGCCTTGATGATATCGCCAGCCTTGAATGGCTTGCTGATGAAATCGATAACCTCAAGCTCATACCCACGTTTCCGGTTTTCGTGGCTGTCATTGGCAGAAACAAATACAATGGGTATTTCATTGAGTTGAGTGTTTTTGCCCTGCTCGGGACTGGTCTGGCGGATTTTTTCACAGACCTCGAAGCCCCCCATTACCGGCATGTCAATATCCAGGGTAATTAGATCCGGTAAGGTCTCAGACCATTCCAGGATTGCCAGAGCCTCCATACCGTTTTCAGCGGGAATTACCTCGTAGCCCGCTTCCTTGAGTTCTCTGCCAATGATATTTCTGATAGTTGAAGAATCATCAACAACTAATATGGTTTGTTTGGCCATCGTCTTCTCTCCTTTGTGCATTTCTCATTTCAGCACAAAAAATAATGAACTTCAAATAGAAATGACACGGCCCTGGACGCTCATCACTCTTGTTGAAAGGCAATACAGACCAAATTTCGCTCCACCCACAAAAAAACTTAGAGACCCAAATCATCGCGGATTCCAATGATCATTATGACCAAGAAGCCGACTCCTTTTTACCCGGATCGTGCACGCCTCTGTGTTAAGAAAATGTTAGGATATGATTTGACACATCCGCAGTTTGCCTCTACAATTTAAGTATATCAACAACTACTTTACTGTTGATATCAGACCCAACAGTTGGAGCAGGATATGAAAAAAACCAATATATTCAAGGCTGTTATCACTATCCTGATCATTACGCTCTTCGGTCACCCGGTTTTTGCCGACCTAAACGCTCCTGAAACAAGATATTATACAAACAAAGAACTGGCAAAAACCTCTACAACCAATATAGAGCTTCAGGGCTCCATGTTTCATATTGCCAAGCTTAAATATTGGCTCAATTCGATCGCCACGGTCCCCATTGGCAAGGAGACATTGTTGGCGATCTTCAAGACGGGCCATCTCCTTCGGATTATCAGCACTCCGGATGCCCGGTTTTCTGCCGGCCGAACCCTGGCACCGATGACTGAAAAAATCATCAACGGTACGGGCGACAATGTGGAAATCTGGTTTGATGCTTCGATGACCGAAGCCGGGAGCCACCTGGTTTTCAACACCAACAGAAAGCCCGTTGAGTACACCGCCTTGCAGAATCTGTTTCATGAACTGGTTCATGCTAAGCACAAAATGCTGGGTACCTGGCTCTACTTCGACTCAGAAGGCCAGGCCATACGTGAGGAGAATATCTTCAGGCTGCAGCAAAGCCAGCTAGCCGGAACCAAACCCACCGAACGCACTTATAAAACAGGCCGCCTCAGGGATACAGTGGCACAGCTGGGGGATACGAACTGCAGTATTACCTACCAGATCAGGATCAATCCACCCATTGCCATTACCCAACCATGTCAATAAACGAATGATTTGGTTCGTTTGAGCTGAATATCCTTTCCTACAAAGTTATCCTGCTATTATTAGTTGGTGTGCATCTCAACCATACGGTATTTGCAATATGGGTACCCAGTAATACAAATCATTTAATACTGAACCTTTTCCGATATGCAGAGGGTGAAAGCCCCGTCGATCTTGTGAACAGTCGGCGGAATGAGCTCACATCTTCATATCCAACATGAAGGGTAATGGATTCAAATGAATTGCTGGTTGTTTCAAGCATTGTTCTAGCCTTACCGAGCCGAAGATTCTGAAGATACTCGAGCGGGGTGTTACCGGTTGCTTTTTTGAACCGCCTGTTTAGCGTTCTCGGCTCCAACCCGGCAATGTCGGCAAGCCGGGCAAGTGAGGTCGATTGCTCACTGTGGTTTAGCAGCCATTGCTGGGCCCGCAGGACTGCCGCATCATCGTGTCCAGTATGATAATCAAATGTTTTATATGGTGTCTGCAATCTTCTCGCCGGATCAATCAGTAGGAGTTTCGATAGCATTGAAACGAGTTCTGCGGAACCGAACCGACCAGTGATGTAAAGAGAAAGGTCCAGGTATGCGGTAACACCCCCCGCCGTGATAAATTCGCCCTCATCGACAATCATCTTCTCTTTGTTCAGAACGACGCGAGGGAAGCATTTTTGAAATTGATCAGCGAGGCCCCAATGGGTTGTTGCCGTTCTACCATCAAGCAGTCCTGTTTGCGCAGCCAGGAATGTTCCTGCACACACTGCGCAAATGATAACCCCGGATTGACTCATCGCATATAACCATTCTACCAGTTCTTTTTGAGCTAGTAGCGAATCAAGGTTACCATATATTACCGGGATAAAAATCAGATCAAGCGGTCCGCACGTATCCAGACGATTACTCGGCGAAATGGCAGTGCCGGTAAAGCTAGTCACCGGTTTTCCATCTAAGCTTACAACAATTGAGCGAAACAGCGTCTCCTCGCGCATGGATATCGTTTTTCCCCACTCCATTGAGGCAATCGTGAATATATCCTTCGGTCCCATCACACTGGACTCCATGCAATTATCAATGGCCAAAATTGCTATGTTGATCATGACCTTTACCCCGGCTGTCTTTATCGGCACTCATTTTGTCAATATCGACACTTCTTTCTGGCCACCATAATGTTAAGGTATACGAAAATCAAGAAAGGGAAACCGCAATGAAAATACACCATTTAAGAAACGCTACCTGTGTGATCGAAACGAGCAGGGCACATATCTTAATAGACCCGATGCTCTGTGATCAGGGGAAATTACCGCCCTTTTCAATGTTCCGGTTTAAAGCCAAACGCAATCCTCTGGTACCACTTCCGCAAAACAGCAACCGGATACTTGAGGGGGTCACTCACTGTTGCATTACACACAGCCAGACTTTTGGCATCAAAGCCCTGCAGCATACAGATCATCTCGACGCCAAAGGAGAAGCATTTCTTGTTAAACGAAATATCCCTGTGATTACACGAGCTGAAGATGCGCCATATTTACGAAAGTTCGGCATCAGAGTTGAACATGAACTTAACTATTGGCAACCGCAATCATTTGAAGGCGGAACGATCATGGCAGTTCCAGCAAAGCATGGGCATGGTTGGAATCATCATCTGATGGCTAACGGTGCTGGGTATTATATTACAATAGAGGGTGAACCGTCTCTATATATTGGTGGAGATACCGTCTATACCAAAGATGTGAAACGACTCTTGACAGATTACAAGCCCGACATCTCACTTGTTGCGGCAGGAAGTGCCCAACTCGATATCGGGCCGCCGATTTTAATGAGTCTTGATGAAATCATATCTTTCATACGTGATGCTCCCGGGACGGTAATCCTTAATCACCTGGAAGCACTCAACCACTGCCCAACCACGCGTCAACAACTGGTTGAAATTTTCCAAAAGCACGGCTTGTCTGACAAAGCCATGATCCCTGAGGATGGGGAAACTGTACAGGTGTAATCAGTAGGATTGAACCATCCTGCCCAGATAATCGGCAAGCCCTTGTGCCACCGTTTGACCATTAATTCCCTCTGCCACGGTTATGGTTTTTCCACCTGAACTGTGGGCCATTATTTTATAGTAGTTATTTCGTTTGGCTCCCTGTCCACTAAAACTCGTCTGTTTGATAGAAAACGATGTAAAATCAATGGTCGCCATTGATTTTGTCCTGACAGGCAGCAGCAGGAGTGATCGGGTTGCGGCAATTGTGTTCCCATCAATCCAAGCTGACAAGCTGTTGGCCAAAAGATAAAAGGCAAGTCCCAGGGTTCCAACCGCAACAGCCATAAAAGGCACGGTAAAAAGAGCAGTGAGAATCGTAGAGAGCATGCCGGATGAAAAGCCCGAGACAACACTTGCTGAAACAAAACCAAACGTACCACCGAAAGCTAATAGAAAGAGCGCAATAAGCTTATTTCTCAGCATGGGCTGATAAATGGTAATCGTCCTGCCATCGAGATAAATCTTCAGGTGGTAAGGAAGACCGGCCGAATCAAAATGCCCACCATGAAGGGCGTTTTTAATCTGTATCGCCTTTTCCTGCTCTTGTTCTTCTACCTGCTTGGATATATCATGTCTGATAAATCGTGAGGCTTCTGCCGTCTTGAATACCGGTATGGTAAAACTCCGCTCCAGATCAGGCCCAGCCAACACTGCTTTAATGGTGAGCCGCCAAAAATAGTAATTACCCCGCTGCGCGATATCAGCTTCCGGCAAATTGTCAGGAATGTCAAATTTAAAGCGCAAACGGACCCCGTCCATCGTCCGCTCAACCTTGGCTCGTCCGCCCTCCGACCATTTTATCGATTCTCGCCGGGACCGGTTCTTCCCACTGCCTGATACATGGGAATATCCGCAGGCAATTTCCACAGTAAATTCTGCTCCATACAACTCATTGCCCGGGATATCTACGGTACCGCCAATGTTGCCACCAATACTTCCGGGATATGGGTCCATTTTGTACACCACATCTCCAAAGCGGCGCAGTTCCAGACTCATCTTGATTGCTTTGTATAAAAGGAAAATACCGACCAATGGAAAGGCAAGCGCGATCAGGGCAAGATAGTTACCATTTGCCACCTCCTCAGGCAGCACAAACAGGACAAATGAAGAGACGAAGTTCCAGAAGAGCGCAAAAACCCAGAAAAAAAGCGTTGATGATTTCGCTCCTGAATGAATAGACTCGCTCTGCCACTCTTTTTTGTTACGCCAGGCTTTGGTTTGGGTAGCAGATGATCGTTGACCGGTATCAGTGTCAGCTCCTTGAATGTTAGACTGTTCAACATACTCGGCGTATGATCTCGTATCAGCCGGGCTGTTGCGACGAAGCTCCATATACTCTTTCAGTATTGAAATCGAGGTTGCGGCCGATCTGCTCGATTTTTTCCGGAAAAAAGCCGTCAGAATAACTGTCAGCCCGATTATCACAAATACAAAACAGAAAACGGTAACTAGAGAAAAAAGACCCCATCTCATTTCCCGGTCAATCACTGACTCATGGGGGTCATCGGGATTAACCCATATGGTAATCGGCTTGTTTGAATGCAAGGCACGCTTAAGTTCTGCCTGCATATCCTGATGATAACTGCCAATATTATCATTAAAGGTGGCAAGACTAACCCGATCACCCTCGTAGGGCCTCCCCTCGAACAGGTAATTATATGCGGCCCGCGTCTGATTTGCATCACCATCAACCAGTGTCAATTCAGCCGATACCGGTTGCCAATATTTGGTTTCCTGGTAGCTCTGATACATTGGCCAACCGGTCTGATAGAAAATAAAACACCCGGCACCACTGAAGATCGTGCCGAAAACCAGGGCGACAACAATCTGAAATGTGCGAATGAGCATAGTTAATGCGTTCATGGCTTCGTACCGGTCGTCAGCTGTTAGCGATCCGACCAGACCCCATACTCATTTCCATGGGGATCGGAGAAGTGAAACCTCCTTCCTCCCGGAAAGCTAAAAGTCGGCTGGGTAATGATACCGCCCGCCTGAACTATTTTCTGTTCAGTTTGCTCGAGCGTTTCACTGAAAAAGACGATCAGTGCGCTGCCGTCTTCAATTCTGGCCTTTCGCTCGGATTTATAAAAACCACCGTCGATACCCTGTCGATTAAATGCACTGTATTCCGGACCGTAATCTGTGAACTCCCAACCAAAGGCTTCAGAGAAAAATTGCTTTACTCTTTCGAGATCAGATGCCGGTAGTTCAACATAATTTATCTTCTCATGTCCACTCATGGTTCTCTCCTTGTCATGGTTTGGTAAGCAGTGAATTGCAGTTCTGGTAATGATGACGATATGCGCTTCGGCCCGCTGAAGAACCGCGTCTGATTCATCAACCAAAAGAGTTTGATATCAGCATGACACTCTAGCAACTTCTTGCAACCTGTAAATAAATTATTCACCAGGTATACGGTTTGATCAGGTGTGTTTGCCTCTACATGGTCTGTGGGTACGTACCAGCGGGAAGGTAGACAAAACCACCGCCACCATTGATATGCTGAGACCTGGAGACGGTGGTGAGATGTTTGGCAATGCCAGCCGATCGTGCTCGATATAATCAAACGTTTAATTGAAGCAGGGCAGTGGTCACCAGGAAAATAGATCCATGTAAAAATCGAACTGGTGCACAACCTCATCGGCATCTAAACCATACTGCTGAGCGGTGGGCTTGTGTGTACCAAAACTGGTTCGTGGATGCTGCTTGAGCCAGTTTTCCATTTCCTGCCGTGTGCTAATACTCAGGTCCATCTCAAAATGATTATAAATCAGCTCAATTGTTGCGAGCGGGTTCTTCATCATTTGGTGATGGAACACATCCAGTACCTGATTACTACCCAGCTGCGCTTTATAATCCAGGGCCCGTCTAAGCCCCTTGGCCCACAGTTTTGGGTACCATGCGCACACCGCTTTCGCATCGACTTGCTGAGTGGAAAATTGGGTCCATTGACAGACCATACTAATACCGCTGACACAGGTCTGAACGGGGTTTCGATGCGTGAAGATAACCCTTGCGTCAGGATATTGAGTAAGAAGATGGTCAAGACCGAATAAGTGCATCGGTGCCTTCATAACCCAGTGGTCACCAGGCTGTTTTGCAGACAAGAATTGCACGAGTTTTTTATGCCAG
Organism: Desulfobulbaceae bacterium; assembly: GCA_004796425.1. Taxonomy (GTDB): domain Bacteria; phylum Desulfobacterota; class Desulfobulbia; order Desulfobulbales; family Desulfocapsaceae; genus MADRE3. The sequence continues at coordinate 15,200 of QZLB01000275.1, forward strand.
CGATACGGTTCTGACAGATCAGTATCTGCAATCCAGTCACCATAAGAAAAGAGGCTTGATCCGGCACTCCAGCCCATATGGGCAAAGTCAAAGGCAGTCAGGTTCTGACATTCGGCCGTACCCTGGGCCATGAAATTTAACCCATTAATGCCCCGCAAGTTTGGTGCCATGTTAAACATACCCTCGAAAATCTCATGACTCGCAGCTATCCTGGGGTCCGCTCCCTCCCTCTGTTCTTCCGCCGGTGCGCACATGGGAGGAAACGTCTCGTAATTTCTCAGCGTACGAGCTGCTGGGTCCAGTGAGAGTAAGGTTTGCAGCAAGGTCGTGCCTGATCGTGGTAAGCCAACAATGATCAATGGGTGGTGGATCGCACGTTGCTCAATATCAGGATGTGCCTTTAAAAAATGAACGACCTGCAGCCGATTAACCAGAGTGGCA
>QZLB01000045.1 GCA_004796425.1 Desulfobulbaceae bacterium
CGTGTTTTCTGGGCGATGCCGAGCAGGACGGTTATGGATAGTTTGATCCCGGCAGCTCTAATCTTTCTGCCCATTTTAACGAAACGATCGGAATCCGCTCCTTTTCGGATGGCTGCCAGTGTGACATCATCTCCAGATTCAAGACCGAGGTAGGCGATGCCAAGTCCACGTTCTTTTAATTCCTCAAGTTCCTGGCTGGTTTTTCTCATGATTCCCTTGGTGTTGGCGTATACACCAATTCGTTCAAGCCAGGGTAGTTTTTCGCGGATCTGTTCAAGGATCGAGACAAGCCGCTGCTGGGGAATGATCAGCGCATCACCATCACAGAGAAAGAGTCTTTTTTGTCTGGTGCAATGGGTCGCGGCAAAATCAATATCTGCAGTGATGATTTCATCAGGTTTAATTGAGAACCGGACACCTTTATACATACCGCAAAAGGTACATTTATTGTGAGAACATCCAGTCGTGACCTGCAGCAAGATGCTGTTTGCCTCACTGGGAGGTCTGAAAATATTTCCCTGATAATCCACGATAACTCCTTGTGTTCTGGGTTTCTAATCAGGCCAGTATATTGGAACTTTATTATTTTGAAAACCGCTTTTTAAGATGATTTTGGTTGCAGCGTACAGAAGGATAAAGCTATGAACAGCAATTCACGATATCCACATTTATTTGAGCCACTTGACCTGGGTTTCACAACTCTGAAGAACCGCGTATTGATGGGTTCTATGCATACCGGGCTGGAAGAGGAAAAAAATGGTTTTGACAAGATGGCTCGCTATTATCAGGAGCGTGCCCAGGGAGGGGTTGGTTTAATCGTTACCGGAGGGGTGGCTCCCAACCGGGCCGGCTGGGTCGCCCCGTTTTCTATTCGATTGGCATCTCGAACCCAGGCCATTAAACATCGGCAGATAACCCAGGCAGTCCATGATGCAGACGGCAAAATATGTCTGCAGATCCTTCACGCCGGCAGGTATGGCTATCATCCGCTTTGTGTGGCACCCTCAAAAATCCGGGCTCCGATCAATCGCTTTCGCCCACGAGAATTATCCGAACGCGGCGTCAGGAATACTATCAATGATTTTATCAGATGTGCCGAACTTGCCAAAGAGGCGGGGTATGATGGGGTTGAGGTCATGGGCTCAGAAGGATATCTGATCAACCAGTTTATTGTAAGAAAAACAAATAAACGTATTGATCAGTGGGGCGGCAGCTTCCAGAACCGAATAAGGTTTCCCCTGGAGATTGTCCGGGGTATCAGGGCGGCTACTGGGAATGATTTTATCATCATTTTCAGGCTTTCAATGCTCGATCTGGTAAACGACGGCAGCCAGTGGCAGGAGGTTGAAGAATTGGCCTTGGCACTCGAGGACGCCGGAGTTACCATTATCAACACCGGGATTGGCTGGCATGAAGCGCGCATTCCAACCATTGCAACCCTGGTTCCCAGAGCCGGTTTTGCCTGGGTAACCAAACGGTTGATGGGTACGGTTACGGTACCACTGGTTACCACCAACCGAATCAATATGCCTGATGTTGCCGAGGGGGTATTAGCTGATGGTTGCGCGGATATGGTGAGTATGGCCCGGCCCTTTCTTGCCGACCCCTTCTGGGTGGATAAAGCTGCTTCCGGCAAAGAGTCGGAGATCAATACCTGTATTGCCTGCAATCAGGCATGTCTCGACAATATCTTTGCCCAGAAAACTGCCAGTTGCCTGGTGAATCCCCGGGCATGTCGGGAAATTGAGATGGAATTCACCCAAACCAGCACCCCTAAAAAGGTGGCGGTCGTTGGGGGTGGTCCCGCTGGGTTATCCTGCGCCGTTACGGCAGCTGCACGCGGGCATCAGGTAGTGCTGTTTGAGGCATCGGAGGAAATTGGCGGACAATTTCGGCTGGCCAGAAACATCCCGGGTAAAGAAGAGTTTAGAGAAACACTCAGATACTTCAAAAACCAACTGGCCCACCACCGGGTGGAGCTTCGCCTTGGCCAGCGAGCGACGGTGGATGATCTGGACAGCTTTGATGAGGTCGTGCTGGCCTCCGGGGTGACGCCACGGCCGATTTCGCTTCCAGGTGGTGATGCTCCCCATGTGGTACCTTATGACCAGGTTCTTTCAGGAGAGGTGAGTGTGGGAGACCGAGTAGCGATTATCGGTGCGGGTGGTATCGGTTTTGATATGGCCACCTATCTCTTGCATGATGGTGAGCAGGAATCTTCCGTACCCGAGTTTCTTGAAGAATGGGGTGTCGATCCGACATACCAGCAGGGTGGTGGTATCAAAAAAATCAAACCGGCGACTCCTGATAAAACCATTTACCTGCTTCAGCGCAAAAAAACCAAACCGGGCGCGGGGCTCGGCAAGACCACCGGTTGGATCCATCGCTCGGTTTTGAAACGAAACGGTGTTCATCTTGTCAACGGTGTAACGTATCGCACTGTCTCTGATGCAGGGTTGGAAATCGAGATTGCCGGAGAAACCAAACTGCTGGAGGTTGATAATGTAGTGGTCTGCGCTGGACAGCTCTCTGATCGCAGTCTGGTAAAAAGTCTTGAAGATCGGGGTATGGATTATCATCTCATAGGCGGCGCGCAGGAGGCGGGTGAGCTCGACGCGGAGCGGGCGATCAGGCAGGGGACGGAACTCGCTGATCGGCTCTAAATATGGGATCGTATATTACCGTCAGCACCCTTTTGCAAAGATGGTAAATTGGGCAGCACTGTTCCAAAATTTCGGACCGAAAAAAATATCGTTATTTCTTGTGCTTACGGGGCGACTATCGAGGGGGTAACGAGACCCCGCAACTATCTATTTCGCTTAATCAAAACTAAAGAATTACTGTGTATCCGCTTGGTAACCATGTAACACCAGAGGAGACACTAGAATCATTAGACATTGACGCGCTGGGGGTCTGGTCTATCCAGGAGGTGGTGTCGCTAAGTTCAAGATTTCTTTTTAAAAATCTTCGGTAATTGAGTAGAGTGAGCAGGATTGTGTAGAGGCTGCAGGCTGCTTGTAATTTTTGTTGTCTTGGGAGCCCGAATGGATCGATTTAAGGTGACATTTCTTCCCCATCAACGATCAGTTGAGGTTGTTGGTGAAGAAAGTTTAATTCGTGCCGCACTTGAGTGTGGGGTGCATATTAATGCATCCTGCGGTGGCGAAGGTGTATGCGGGAAATGTCGCGTTATTGTCGAGCAGGGGGGGGTCGAAGGGGGTGTGAATGAACATCTCAGCCCCGAGGACAACGAAAAAAATGTGCGTCTTGCCTGCCTTGCCAGAATCCAGGAAGATGTTACCATCAGGATACCGACCGAGTCTGCGATTGATCGCACTGTTTTCAGTGATAAGATTACGCCCAGGCGGACTGCTTCCATCAAGCAGGTTGACTTTGAAAGCCTCAAGGAGCAGGGCCTGTTTATTCCCCCCGTTGAAAAAATTTACCTGGAACTTCTGCCACCTGATGCCCAGAATCACATGCCGGATGTGACCAGGCTTATCGAACATCTCAAACTTGCCAATGACGAACATAAGCTGGAGTTGACACTTCCGGTTATCAGAGAATTGCCAGGGATTATGCGGGCCCATGATTTCAAGGTCACGGTCACCCTGGTGCGACCGGTTCGAGATGATGGCAAGACACAATTGACCAATGTTCAGCCGGGTGATACCACCGGCCAGAATTATGCAATTGCCTTGGATATCGGTACTACCACCATTTATGGTCAGCTCATCGACCTTGCCACTGGAGCATGCCTTGGTGAAGCGGGAGATTTTAACGGGCAGATCAGTTATGGCGAGGATGTGATAAGCCGGATTATTTTTGCTGAGAAGCCTGGTGGCTTGGCAAAAATGCAGGAGATTGTCGTTGGCACAATTAATAAGGTGATCAACGAGATTGTCAAGCGTTCGGGTGTGTCCAAGGAAGATATCTCAACCATTACCATGGCTGGCAACACCACGATGACCCAACTTCTGCTGGCAATAGACCCAAGTCATTTGAGGCGTGCTCCCTATGTACCCGCTTCCACACTCTATCCACCATTTCGAGCGGAGACCATCGGACTGGATCTTGATGTTCATACCATTGCCCTGCTTTATCCGGCCATCTCAAGTTATGTCGGAGGCGACATCGTGGCTGGGGTGATGGGTACAGGCATGTACCGGGAAGATGAATTGACCCTGTTCCTTGATATCGGTACCAATGCTGAAATCGTCATCGGCAACAAAGACTGGCTTGCCTGTACCGCCTGTTCCGCAGGTCCTGCGTTTGAGGGTGGAGGTGTTGAATTTGGCATGCGTGCCTCCAAAGGTGCCATAGAAGATTTCTCCATCGACCCGGAATCCTTTGAGCCCATGCTGCTGACCATTGGCGATGTCAGACCGAAAGGAATTTGTGGATCTGGCCTGATCACCATGACCGCCGTTATGTTTGAGATGGGAATCATTAATAACCGCGGCAAATTTAATCGTGAGCTCGATACCGATCGCATCAGAGAGCGTAATGGTGTATGGGAATATGTACTTGCCTGGCAGGAGAATACTCAGATTGGCCGGGATATCTCCCTGACCGAGACGGATATCGATAACCTTATTCGGGCAAAGGGGGCCGTCTACAGCGGCTGCATGACCTTGCTCGAGGAGGTGGGGTTGAGTATGGATCTGATCGAGCGGATTATTCTGGCCGGTGGATTCGGCAGTTATATCGATCTTGAAAAGGCGATGACCATCGGGTTATTACCGGAAATAGACGCTGAGAAGGTCGTCTTTATTGGCAATGGTTCTCTGATGGGCGCGCGCATGAGCTCTCTGACCAACAGAATACGTAAGGATGTGGTCGAGGTAACCAGGAAAATGACCAATTTTGAGCTTTCTGAGACCCCGTCCTATATGGATTATTACGTGGCGGCCATGTTTATTCCCCACACTGAGATCGAAAAGTTTCCCAATGTGAAAAAAAAGGTTGAGATGTGGAAATCATTACCAGTTCAGTAATAGTTAAGGAACGTATCAAAAATTCTTATTGAATAGTTCAGTAAAAGTTAATAAATACGTTTGAAATCTTGAACACGATACGTTAATAAGAGGAGACTATCCTACAGTTCAACAAAGAAATACCCGAAATTCAGTAATTTTGTACCTCTGCTTTTTGATTGACCAGGAAGATGGGAGGCGGTGTTATGCGTTTAGAACGGTAGGTGTTCCCATACCGGTTTTAACCGCAGCGATACCTCCTAAGATTAATTTTTCAATTGCAAGGAGGCTAAAGTGGGATTTGAAATAAACAAGGAATCCTATACCGGCGGTATCAAGGAAATTTCCATTGGTAAAGGCGACAAAGCCATTACCATTGGTGGCGAGACATGTTACCCCTTCTATACCTTTGAAGGTGACATGCCGAACAAGCCCATCATTGCAATGGAAATCTGGGACATGGAACCGGAAGATTGGCCTGCAGCCGCACTTGAGCCATTCGGCGATGCGGTTAAAGATCCGGCAACATGGGCCAAGAAATGTGTTGATGATTATGGTGCTCCAGCCATAGTTCTGCAACTCAAGTCCATAGATCCAAACGATAAAGACGCCAGCCCGGAGTCTGCAGCTGAGGTTGTAAAAAAGGTTGCAGCAGCGATCGATGTACCGCTGATTGTCTGGGGCTGTGCGTCACCCGACAAAGACGAGGAGGTTCTGAAGGCAGTCTGCGAAGCGTGCCAGAATGAGAACCTGTTGCTCGGTCCTGTTGAAGAAAAGAACTACAAAGGCATTGCAGCAGCGGCAATGGGGTACGGCCATTCGCTGATCGGCTCTTCACCGATTGATGTTAACCTGGCAAAGCAGGTGAACATCCTGCTGGAAAACTTTGGCATGCCGATGGATCGGGTAATCGTTGATCCCACTACCGGTGGCCTCGGTTATGGTATGGAGTACTCCTACTCAGTCATGGAGCGTCTGACCATGGCGGCCATGACGCAAGGTGATGACAAACTGCAATACCCCATCATTAATAACCTTGGCAATGAAGTTTGGAAGTGTAAAGAAGCAAAGCAGACAGCCGAGGAGGCTCCACTCCTGGGTGATCCTGAAAGACGCGGAATCCTGATGGAGGCAGTCGGCGCCATCACCTACCTGCTCAGTGGTTCGAACCTTCTGATTATGCGGCATCCGGAAGCGATTCGTTTGACCAAGGAGTTCATCGATGCTCTGGCCGATGGAGGCTCTCTCACTGACTCGGCACCAATTGCCAAACGGTTGGGTGATGTGGCAATTGACTTTACCGCGTTGTCGCCAGAGCCCGATCTCACCATCGCTGAAGAGAAGAAGGAAGCCGCACCAGCCAAAAAGGCCGCAACTGCAGCGAAGAAAGAGGAACCAGCCAAAAAGGCAGCCGCACCCAAAAAGGCAGCAGCGAAGAAAGAAGAACCAAAACCGGCAGCTGCAGAAGCACCAAAGGTTGATCCCGAGGTAGAAGCCAAGGCTAAGGCAGAAGCAGAAGCCAAAGCCAAAGCGGACGCCGAAGCAAAAGCAAAAGCCGACGCTGAAGCAAAAGCGGCTGCAGAGGCGAAAGCAAAAGAGGAAGCAGAAGCCAAAGCCAAAGCGGACGCAGAAGCAAAGGCTGCAGCAGAGAAGCAGGCAGCCGCTGATGCCGCGGCAGCACGAGAGGCCGAGGAGGCTGATCTGAGAGCAAAACGTGCCAAAGAGCGAGCGCTATTGGCAGCCAGCAGGCCAGCAAGGGAAGAAGATGAAA
>QZLB01000206.1 GCA_004796425.1 Desulfobulbaceae bacterium
ACAAACTCGCTGGTCTTGACCGTATTTTTTTTTCGAGTTGGTCCGGTGGTACTGAAGATGGAAATCGACGGCCTGTGTGACTTTCATGGTGCACCTCCTGTGGTCTGGGTTCAGGGCGTAAATGCCTTGATCAATTATACCGCAAGAGGGGTTGCGCACGAGCTGCTGGTGCCTACCTGGACAGGAAACATCATAACTCTGTCATACGATAGAAAGTTAAATCCAGCCAGTACAAATCTCAAATCTGGTACGAACGTATTAGTCGTGGTAACTCGCTTGTTGCCCAACAGACTATTCTTCTGTATAAGTACAGAATGTAAGCGTGATATCCTGTTAAGTTGATAGCCAACAAAAACACGTGTGATATATAGCAGAATATTACCTATCCTATCGATTTTACATTGTCAGTTTCTTGTTCCCTGGAATTATAAGGAAACCAGAGAATAACTTGATATATTAAGAAAAGAAATTAATATAATTTTGTGCACTACAGAAATTCGAGATAAATGTTAAAAATCATTATAATTTCAATATTGATATTTCACGGTAGTATTCATTTGCTTGGTTTCGTGAAAGCTTTCAATTACGCTGAAATTAAAGAACTTAAGTTGCCAATATCAAAACGACTAGGTCGAGTATGGTTTTCAGTCTTTGTTCTATTTATCGTCTCAGCAATTCAATACATTTTTAACATATATTATTGGTGGCCAACTGCATTACTTGCCACCATAGTTTCACAATGTATTATCATTTCATCTTGGCACGATGCGAAATTCGGAACTGTGATAAATATCCTTGTCATTTTCCTTTTAACATTAACCAGAACTCAATAGCTCTTCTCTTTTGAAAAACTATTATAATGAAGAATATAAAAACGTATAACTATTCGATAAATTCATAAATAATCAATAGGATAATCAAGTGTAACTTTAACCCCTGACCTCATCCAGCACCTTTCGGACAATTTTAGCAAGGTCTGACTTCAAAATAGGTTTCATTAATAATCCAGTTATACCCATTTTCTGCATATTTTCTTCTCGAATTCTCTCGCTGAAACCTGTGCAAATAATTACAGGAATATCTGATCTGATGGCTCTCAACTCAGTGGCAAGCTGATCCCCTGGTATGTTTGGCATGGCCATATCAGAGATCACCAAATCAAAGGAATCGGGTTTTGCTCTGAATAACTCAAGTGCTTCAATACTGCTAGTGCGAGACGTTACTTGGTAGCCTAAACGTTCGAGCATTCGCAGTTCCAACTCCACGATGGCCTCTTCATCATCAACTAAAAGAATTCGCTCATTCCCTCCTTTGATTTCTTCTGATTCTTTATTTGATTCCGATGAGTTTATCTCTTCCATCAAAGGTAGGTAAACCTCAAAAGTCGTTCCTTTACCGATCTCACTTTTGACCTTTATACTTCCCTTATGCTCTTTGACAATTCCATAAACTACTGCCAGACCAAGACCTGTTCCTTTTCCCTGTTCCTTTGTTGTAAAATAAGGATCGAAAATTTTACCAATAATTTCTTCCGGCATTCCATGACCTGTATCAGAAATATGTATGACTGCATATGTCCCTGAATTAAGATCAACCTCTTCAGCCTTTTCACCTTGCAACATTCTTTGGCTCAACCTAACGGATATTGTCCCTCCAGAACCCTCTATTGCGTGAAAAGCGTTGGTAATGATATTCATGACAACTTGATGGATCTGTGAAGGATCACCAAGTATCATGTCGCATTCATTTTGGATATCTTGTGTAATGTCGATGTAGGCAGGAATAGTGGATCGACAAAGATTCAACGCTTCTTTGAGAATGTGTTGCAAGCGGGTGGGAATCATTTTGTGTTCAGATTGGCGACTGAATGCAAGTATTTGTTTTACAAGATCGCTTCCTCTCTCTCCAGCTTTAAAGATTTGCCAGGCGTTTTTGCTTTCAGGACTTTCAGGGGGGAAATCTTCTATCAACATCTCTGAAATACCTATAATTGGAGCGAGGATATTGTTAAAATCATGAGCAATACCACCCGCAAGATTTCCGATGGATTCCATTCGTTGTGCATGCTGGATTCTGGTTTCAAGCTTTTTCATTTCCGTGATGTCCCTGTACACGGACAATTTAGAAACTGTACCATTGGTATGGAAGATGGGAGAATGGGAGATAAAATAAACCTCATCCACTTTCGATTTAACAAGTTCGGTCTTGATAGTTTCTCCTCTCATGACTTTTTCCTGTTCACACCAAGGGCACTGTTCATCCAAACCATGGAGTGCCTGATGGCATATTTCACCGGTAGCATCTCTCCCGATTTTTTTGATCATTGCTGGATTCATATACTCAATGTGAAAATCTGAAGAGCATATATAAGTGCCCTCGTCCATGGATTCCATCATAGAGCGATACTTCTCCTCGCTTTCCTTTAGAGCCTTTTCTATCTGTTTGTATTCTGTAATGTCCCGGGAAATATTTCCGGTGCCGATCAAAGTGTCACCCTCGTAAATGGGATATTTTTTGGTAAGAAATGTTCGAGATTTGGCATCGGGATATACCACTGGCTCTTCCCGGTGGATATACTCTCCTTTTAAAAGGTTTTGAGCCTGACGCTCGTCAGCCATATAGGATCGGATGGGTTCGGTTTCGGGTGATACGCCGAAAATTTCTGCATCCGTCTTTCCAATCACTTCTGATACAGATTCACGTCCGCTCGCCCTAACAAATGCGTCATTTGTAGCCACCACACGAAGGTCTATATCTTTAACAACAATGATATCATCGCTGCTGTCAACTACTGAGGCCAATGCGGAGATTTGACGTTCCGCTTCCTTTTGTTCGCTGATATCCCTGCATAGCCCTTGAATTAAAGTTTTTCCTTTAAAATTGATTAAAGTGATTCGCACCTCCACAGGGAATACACGACCATCTTTAGATTGTTGTCGTGCCTCAAATACTGTAGCTTTGCCTGGAGTCATCTGATCATAAAACACGCCTTCGTCCGCCCGGTCTTCGTAGTCGGGATCAAGGTCGCTGACCTTCATCTTTAACAACTCTTGGCGAGAATATCCGTATGTCTTGCACGCACAGATGTTGACATCCAATATATGCCCTTCAAGATCGTGCAGGATAAGACAATCAGCTGACTGCATAATCAGCGAACGATACCTTTCTTCGCTTTGCCTTAAAGTATCTTGTGCTATTTTTTGGACTGTTATATCCTGGCCGAAAATGACTGCCGTTTGCCTACCATTCTTTTTAATGGAAATCGATGTCGATAAAGTCCAGGCATATTCACCGTTGGGTTTAATAATTTTGATTTCAATCGGCTCGTTGTAATTGCCCTTTTTTATTCGCTCCATACGCTCTTTCAAAGTGGCATGAAAATCGGGCGAAATGGTCTTCAGTGCCTCTACTCCGATAATTTTTTCAGGAGTGTCATATCCGAGCAATTTTGCGCTTGCAGAGTTGCCATAAATGTACTTGCCATCCCGCAGCATCATTATGGCTATGGGGGATGATTCGACAAGTAAACGGAACCTTTCTTCGCTTTCTATCAGTGATTTTTTAGAGAGCTTCATCTCGGTGACATTGCGCACAATGGCCAGCACATGGTTCTCACCGAACGGAACCAATCGTGCTTCATAGTCTTTATTCCCATCCTCAAACGAAAGTCGATACTCGAAAATATTTAATTTTCCAGTGTTGAGTGTTTTTTCAATATGGTGCATGCAAGTGGCAACGAACTCAGAGGGCATTGTATCTTTGATGTTGCTTCCGATGATCTTGCTTTGGGATCTATATAAGTCATTTTCAGAGTGAGCCATGAAATCTAATGTTGTTCCGTCACTGGATAAAATGAACATCATGTCGGGTATGGCATTTAGAATAGATTTGGTTTTCTGTTCACTATCCTGTAGAGCAGCTTCGGATGCTTTGCGTTCAGTAATATCGACATTGGTACCGATCATTCTAATTGCACAACCATTACTGTTTCTTTCAACCGTCCTACCCCTGCCCAATATCCATTTCCAATGACCATCCTTGGCCTGCATTCGGAATTCCATGCTGAATGGTTCATCTGTTTCGAGATGATTTTTTATTGTTGCTTCAGCATGCTCACGATCATCGGGATGAAGAAGGCTCGTCCAAGTGCTGTATTCTTGAGGAAGCTCGTACGGTTCAAAACTCAGGATTTTATACCAACCTGGATTTAAGTAAACTTCACCGCTGTCAACTCTCCAGTCCCATATAGCAT
>QZLB01000008.1 GCA_004796425.1 Desulfobulbaceae bacterium
CCACCATATTTCTTGACAATGTGATTGACTGTAACCGTTTTCCAATTCCGGAAATCGGTGATATGACCATGAAAACTAGAAAGATCGGCATGGGTATCATGGGTTTGCATGACCTGCTGATCCAACTGGGAATTCCTTATTCCAGTGAGCAGGGAAGAACGGTCGCGTCTGAGGTGATGAATTTTGTGCATGATGCATCAATGGAAGAATCCGAAAGACTAGCCCAGGAAAAAGGCGCGTTTCCAGCCTATGACGACTCGATCTGTGATTATCCCGCTCGTCGAAATGCGGCACTGACTTCTATCCAGCCGACTGGCACGGTCTCAATGATTGCTGATTGCGCCTCTGGGTGTGAACCCTATTTCTCCATCGTCATGATCAAGCATGTGATGGATGGTGACCGGCTGATACTGGTGAACAAATATTTCGAGCAAATTGCCAAAGAAGAAGGGTTTTATTCTGAAGCGCTGATGAATAAAGTGGCTGACAGCGGCACGGTTATCGGCCACCCTGAGATACCTGAAAAGTGGCAGGAAATTTTTCGAACGGCTCAGGATATCGCCCCTGAGGACCATATCAAAATGCAGGGCGTTCTTCAGAACAGCGGGGTTGACAGTTCCATCTCGAAAACCATCAATCTGCCGAACCAGGCGACTAGAGAAGATGTAGAGACCGCTTATACGCTTGGCTATAATCTCGGCTGCAAAGGGTTGACCGTATATCGAGATGGTTCAAGGGATGCCCAGGTACTGAATACCAAGGAACAATCAGAAAAAACCTCTCAGACTGCGATGGTCGGTGAAAACGGGATCATCAAGCGGAATCTGCCCGATACGCTCAGTGCGAAACGATATCGTGTAAAAGACCAGGACAAGAAGTCAGTCTATATCATTGTCTGTTTTGATGAGAACGAGAAACCGATGGAGGTGTTTGCCAAGTTCCCATTCGATAACCGGGTCGATTTGAAGGATAAATCAACCATGTGGACCACTACCTGCCGTCTGGTTTCTCTGGCTTTGCGCTTTGATGTACCGATGAATGAAATCATCAAGCAGCTCGATCGGTCTAGTGGTCATATGCTCGATCTGCCCGCTCAGCTGAGCAAACTGTTCAAATCATTTATGGCCGGCACTCAGCATGGTTTTGCCAGTACCTGTCCGGAATGTTCCGGACAACTTGTTTTTGAAGAAGGCTGCGAAACCTGTAAGGCGTGCGGCTACAGCAAGTGCTCATAAGGGAAATACTGGAAATAAGGTTTTATAGTTTCTATGGTAAAGATAGGAAGAAATCAGAAATGCCCGTGTAACAGCGGTAAGAAGTACAAGCATTGTTGTGCACGCCTTGAAGGCGTAACCCAGCGACAAGCAACCCCCGAGGAGCAAATGAAAATTTCATTGCTCGATTCGGTTCGACAAACCATTGAACATGCCGAGCAAAAGAAGATGGAGATCAAAGAGCTCGGGGTTTTCACGCTTTTCTCAACCGAGCAGGGAAATGGCTGGTTGTTTGAGGTTACCCAATCAGATTGTGTGCAACTGGCAAAAGATGGTAAACCGCTGAAGGTACCGATCGACGAGAACCCCGAAACCATAGAGGTTGAGTGGAGTCATACATTTCGGCTGGTTGACAAACAGTTTGAGCTCTGTGCCTACGAGGGAAAAACCAGAGAGATCCTAGAGGATTGCCCTGTCAAAGAGGTCGCCGCAGCCATCAAGCGTATCAGAAAGAAAGTACCGAAATCCTTGTTGCAACAGATTCACCTCGAGAGTGGTGCATCGTAAGTTTTGAATCTGAGAGCACTGTTGCGCCTGGCCCCCATGTGCATCATGATGGCGGCTATTTTTTATCTTTCACACCAACCGGGATATCTGCTCTTCTTGCCACCATTCAAGTGGTCGGACAAATTGGTGCATTTTACAGTGTACGCGCTGCTCGGATCCTCGGTAGTCTACGCCTTCCCTCAAACATTCGCCAGACAAAGAGCGACGCTGGTTCTGATAACGGTGATTGTGGTGTGTGGTTTATACGGTATCGGTGATGAATATCACCAATCCTTTATTCCCGGTCGATACCCTTCAGCAACTGATGCTCTGGCCGATGGGCTTGGCGGACTGTGTGCCGGTCTGATCTGGTATGGATGTGTAAAATCAACCGAAATATCAGGACCGGCACCACCGTAGGAGGTGGGGGAAGGACTTATTTGTTCATCAGCAGCTTTGCCATCTCTTTTGCAAAATAGGTAATGATGATATCGGCTCCTGCCCGTTTGATTGAGAGCAGCGTTTCATGCATGACCTTGGAGCCATCTATCCAGCCTTTTTCCTCAGCTGCCTTGATCATTGCATACTCGCCACTTACGTGGTAGGCAACGATCGGCAGATCAAATTCCTCTCGCAATTTGGTAATAATGTCGAGGTAAGCAACCGCTGGTTTCACCATCAGAAAGTCAGCACCTTCACTTACATCAAGGGTAGCCTCCCGCAAAGCCTCGCGACTATTCGCCGGATCCATCTGATAGCTTTTGCGATCTCCGAATTGTGGCGCACAATCGGCAGCATCACGAAATGGACCGTAAAATGCGGAGGCGTACTTCACTGCGTAGGACATGATCGGTACCATTTCGAAATTATTCTCATCAAGAACTGCACGGATTTCTGCCACCCGTCCGTCCATCATATCGGACGGGGCTACAATATCAGCACCACACTGAGCATGTGACAGAGCCGTTTTTGCAAGAATTTCAATAGTTGCGTCGTTATCAACCTGATTGTTAATCAGACATCCGCAATGACCATGATCGGTATACTCACAAAGGCAGACATCCGTAATTACCAGGAGCGAGGGTGCTCTTTTTTTCAATTCCCTGATGGCACGTTGGATAATCCCATTCTTGGCATGGGCACCGGAGCCCATCGGATCCTTTTTGTCCGGCAGGCCAAAAAGAATGACACTGTTGATACCAAGCGCCAGTAACTCCTCGGCCTCTCTCTTCAACTGATCGACACTGAGACGTGAAACTCCCGGCATGGAAGGGATTGGTTGCCGAATATTTTTTCCCTCTGTTATAAAGAGTGGATATATGAGCTGGCTGGCGACGATCTGATGTTCCTGAACCAATGATCGCATGGCCTGGTTTACTCTCAATCGCCTTGGTCTGTAATCGGGGAAATCCATGAAAGACTCCTTATCGGTAAAAATGAGTTAATTGATAATTTGTAAACTTTTAAGCTTTTTGTGAAGATGACTGCGCTCCAAGCCAATCATCTCAGCAGTTTTAGAAATATTGCCATTATTCTCGGATAATTTGAACTGCAGATACTCCTGTTCAAACTGTTTTCGGGCTTCCTTGAAATTATCGGTTTGAAAAAAAGCCGGGTTCAGCTCTTTGTTTTGGGCTGTTGATAATGACTCAGGAAAAAGAAAGGATTGAATATGATCGCGCGTGACGATTTCATCCTGGCACATGATTGCGATTCTTTCCACAAAGTTTCTCAACTCTCGGACATTGCCAGGCCAGGTGTGTTCCATCATCATCTGCAGGGCTTCCTGAGAAAACGTCTTGTGCTTCAGACCCTTATCTACCGTTAATTCAATCAGGTCATGTACCAGAAGTGGAAGGTCTTCAATCCGTTCGCGAAGTTCGGGTACCACAATAGGAACAACGTTTAAGCGCCAGAAAAGATCCGCCCGAAAGGTACCGTTTTCTATTTCCTCCTCGAGGTTTTTATTCGTTGCTGCTAGGACCCGGACATTCACCGTGATGGTTTTATTGCCGCCAACCCGTTCAAATTTCTGCTCCTGGAGAATACGCAATATTTTGGCCTGGGTTTTCATACTCATATCACCAATCTCATCAAGAAAGAGTATACCACCGTGAGCCTGGTCAAATTTCCCTCGTTTACTTGAATGAGCACCGGTAAAAGAACCTTTCTCATGACCGAAAAGTTCAGATTCTATAAGCTCCTCAGGGATTGCCGCGCAATTCACTTCGATCATTGGCTTTTCCGCACATGAAGACTGCTGGTGTATCGCTTGTGCGACCAGTTCTTTACCGGTGCCGTGGGATCCCCGGATCAACACCCAAGCATCAGTAGGCGCCACCATTTCAATTTGTTTCTTCAGTGAAGAAAGTGGTGGTGAATTTCCTGTCAACTGAGCTTTACGTCCGCTAACCGCTCGCAGTTGTTTGTTTTCATTTTCCAGCGCCGCGAATTTAAGTGCGTTGTTAACCGAAAGGATAATCTTGTCGTAGGAAAGTGGCTTTTCAATAAAGTCGAATGCGCCACTTTGCGTTGCCTGGACAGCAGTTTCAATGGTGCCATG
This sequence comes from Desulfobulbaceae bacterium, assembly GCA_004796425.1. GTDB lineage: Bacteria > Desulfobacterota > Desulfobulbia > Desulfobulbales > Desulfocapsaceae > MADRE3. The sequence continues at coordinate 4,324 of QZLB01000008.1, forward strand.
CCCTGATATCATGATTACCGGGATCGTGCTGCGTTCTTTGATTTCTTTCAAGGCAGTCAACCCATCCATCTTGTCACCAAGCCAGATATCAAGCAAAATCAAATCGATACGTTCATCATCAAGTAGTTCCAGCGCTTCCTCTGCTGAACCGACCCCGTGGGCAGAAAAGCCCTCATCGTGCAGAATATCTGAAAGTGAATCTCGTATTGACTGCTCGTCATCAATGATCAGGATGTGCTTTTTCATGATCAATTGCACCATGAGCTAATAGACTTTTGGTCCATGTTCCGGTACTGCCGGCTGTGATTGCATCGGCAGGTCTATGATAAAAATCGAGCCAGTTGGCTGATTGTCCTCAACTCTGATATAGCCGCCGTGATCTGAAATAATGGTGGAGACAATTGCCAGTCCCAGTCCGGTCCCTGATTTTTTGGTGGAGAAGTACGGTTCGAACAACTTAGTTTTGTTGTCTTTGCTTATCCCTGGTCCGTTATCTGATACCTTGAGCAGAATGCGACCGGATTCAGTTTCAGAACTTATGTCTATCGAGATTTTACCTCCATCGGGAAGCACCCCGACCGCATTATCAAGAAGGTTAATAATACATCGTTTGATCTGCTCTGCGTCAAATTCGAATTCCGGAACGGTAGTGTCAGTGCAGGAAAAATCAATGTCTTTATGGGCCTCCTGATAGAGTACCAACGTTTCCCTGGCCAGGGCCAGGAGGTCCCCTGGGGCTTTGTTAATTTTGGGCATACGGGCAAATTGAGAAAATTCACTCACCAAACGTTTGAGCTCATCAACCTGAGAGATAATGGTTTCGGTGCATCGGTCGAAAACCGAATCATCCTCTGCCAGAATTTCAGGGTATTTTCTTCTCAGTCTTTGAGCGGATAGTTGAATGGGGGTGAGTGGGTTCTTGATTTCATGGGCGATACGTCGGGCGACTTCGCGCCAGGCTGCCATGCGCTGCATCTTCTCAATCTTCGTCAAATTATCAAAAACCAGAACGAAACCGATTGGTTTTCCATCATCGTCTTCGAGACGGGTGAAGTTTATCAGTAAAGAGAGTGTTGTGCGGTTGATCGTTACTTTAAGATGCTGCTCTATCGTAGTTTTGCCGGTGACATAGAGTTCTTCCATGAAGCGGTCGAGAATCAGTGTGTACTCGAGCGGCAGTGCCTCGCGATAGGTCAGGCTGATAAATCGTTTACGATCAATTCTCAGTAGCTTCTCAGCAAATCTATTTATTGTGGTGATCCTGCCATGATCGTCAAGCGAAATAACCCCAGCCGACACATTCTGCAGAATGATTTCGGTATAGCGCCTTCTTCTGTCCGCCTCAAGCGAGCTTTCTTCGAGCATGTGGTGTGTTTCAGCAAGCTTTTTATTACTACTGTCAATATTTGCCTTCATGCTGTTAAAGGATGTCACCAGCTGACCAATCTCATCATTAGAGACTTCATCATCCATAGAGAAGTTGAAATCGCCATCGGAAATGAGCCTGGTTGCGCCAACCAGCCTGTCAACGGGTTCGGTGATGGTTCGTGCAATTCGAAGACCAAACCAGATAGCGGCAAAGATAATCAGCAGGGTTACGAAAAGAAGGATGATGAGCAGCCAGAATTTGAATGGACCTCTGAGATGGATCAACTGCCGGTAATTCTCAATACCTTTTGAGATACGGGTCATCCGGTCGAGTTTATCTTTATCGATCAACATGGTCGTTACCAGCACATTCTTGTTGTCGACCGGAGTTGTATTGGAAGTCAGTCTAATGTATCGAACCAGATCCCCCTGCGGAGTTTCTTGCATAAGGATTTCCTGCGAATTGCCTTCCTTAACGCGGTTCAGCAGATCCAGGGGTAATTCTGGTATCAGGACAGCTTGCAACCCCGGTGCCGACTCGGTGAAAACCAGGCCATTATGCTCAAGAATGAGCATCAGGGATGTCTGCGATGAAGATGGTGACAACCGTAGCATATCTTTCAAAAATGATTGGAGATATTCTGCGGAGTAGTGCCAGTCAGGGTCGGTGATAATCCGCTCTGCAACATCATTTCCCGTTGATTTAACCTGAGTGCGCGATTCCTGGATGAAATCTTGCGCCAGGTTAAGGGATTCCTGCAGAGAATTTTCGATACTAGCGTTGAACCAGTAGTCAACACTGGAGGAAACAAACTGCAAGGAGACAAAGAAGAGTAAAATGGTCGGAATGAGTGATAATGAGAGAAAGGATATTACCAGTTTGGTCCTTAAACGACTTCCCAGGATATTCAGTTTTCGCTCAATTAGTAGTTCGGCCAGATATCTGAGGACCAGAAAGAGTACAATAAGGAGCAGGATCACATTGATATTAATCAGTACAAAAATAATGATATTGGCATTAATGGGTAGGTCGAAGTTCTGGGAGAACAGTTTGCCCTGGAGCCAGGTAAAGAAGGGGATCAGACAGATACAGAAAATCGTGATGCGACCGACCAGTCTTTTCTTCTGGGCGCGTTGCTCTTCGGTAATATATGGCTTGAGCGGGTGAAGTTTTTCAGGTCGCAAATACTCTTGACCTGATTGTTCGTCACTGTGATTGCTCATCGGTGGATCGGTCGTTATCGCTAATAAGTGAATTCAACACTAAACCAGTCAGTATTGAGGTCCCACCATGAGAGGAACGGTATATAGGTATGCAAACTCATGGGCAGGGTCTTCTTGTATAGATCCGCTTTGATGCTGATTTTATACTTTCCGTCTGGGTTGAGACTCTTCAGCTCAATTATTTTCAATCCATTGATGCTATTCAGGTGCTCAAGGGCATCTGATAGGGTTGGGGTGATCAGTTTTTTTCGGCTCGATTCATCAGTGGTTACGGTGTAGAGTTCTTTGAGTGTATCGAAGCTCAATCGGTGATTAAACTCCATTTCAACAAGATTATTGTTTGGCCAATTTGGTCCACTTTTTTCCAGTTTTAAAAAAAATAGAAAGCTAACCGGGATACCACTATGTAGGCCCTCGAGCATCTCTTCGGTCAAACTGTTCCGAAGTTCGCTGAAAAGCAATAGATGTGAGTCCGAGGTTGTAACAATTGTGTCCGTAAAATAAGGACTTGAGCCATACTCTGTTTGGGCTTTGATTTGTACCGTGGTGATAATACAGACCACCAGTACTGCCAAGACATAAAATCCCGATCGAAAGTTCATTAAATATTATTCCAGCTGCGAAGATGTTCCGGTAATAAAATTAAGAATCATATTCAGCAGGTAATAAGAGTTGAGTGTTATCATGCTAACCTTTTTAATCTAACTGAATTTTACATGGATGTCCAACGCTTGTTCCCGAACCGCTGCGCTTAGGGGTATTGGGAACCTGTTCACAAGAGTGAGATAATTATGACTATAGAACTTGACAACATTGTTGCGGCCGATTACTAGTGCATATGCACAAAATATAGTAATTGTACCATTATCATAAATCAACAAGAGGTAAGTTATGAAAGTTGCGATACCAACTGAAAAACCGGGAGGTCTGACCGCCCCACGTTCTGAACACTTCGGCCATTGCGATGTTTTTACGATCGTCGAGGTCGAGGGAGAAAATGAAGCACAAGCTGAGGTGATTGCCAATACGCCACATGGTGCTGGAGGGTGTATCGAACCAGTGACAATTCTGAAAAATGCCGGGGTGGATGCAATCGTTGTTTCGGGAATGGGTGCCCGTCCGATGCAGGGTTTTGCTGACGCAGGTATCAAAGTCTATTTTGCTGATCTTACCCAGGCCGGCACCGCCAGCGACGTCATTACCAAGCTGTCGGGGAAAGGGCTGCCGGTCATGCATCCATCTCAGGCATGTAAAGGAAGCGGCAATTGTCATCATTGATCTGTTTGCATTTTTAGAGCTCCCCCGGTATATAGGAGTGAACATTTTTCCCCGACCACGCGTGGGGATTATCAATTAGACTTTTGTATAGGAAGCTATGTCGCCTCGACCAAAGAAATTAAGGCATTGCGAAGGGCAATTCTGCGGTAGGGCCTTTAAACCGACCGGTACACCGTTACCCGAACTCGAACAGCTGAGTTTGTTCAGGGACGAACTTGAGGCTTTACGGCTTTGTGATTGTGAGGGTCTCACCCAGGAGGAAGCAGGAGCCCGAATGGGTGTGTCACGGGGAACCATTCAAAGAATCATTACCGGGGCCAGGAAGAAAACGGCCCAAGCCTTATCAGAAGGTCAGGCCCTGGTATTTGTCGATACCGAGAGCTAGTAACACTGCTGTCGCCAGTGCTTTTACACGATGATATTAGCCTTTGGTAGGCATGAGAGAATCAGATATTTTCCCGGGTCTTATCAAAGGTTATATCGGGCCACTTCTCCATAAAGAACTTCAGCATCCATTCATTCTGGGCAAGGTAGGTGAGAAAACCCTCTGCATCGGTGGCAAGCGCTGATCTGTTCGCACGTTCAAACTCGGAAAGCTGACGCTTATTGTCGCATGATATCCACCGGGCGGCCTGAAAATCGACTGGTTCATAGATTGCATCGACCCCATACTCATTTTTTAGACGAACCATCGTTACTTCAAACTGTAGTACTCCTACTGCCCCCATAATGTAATCAGAACCGATCAGTGGTCGGAAAACCTGGATTGCTCCTTCTTCGGCAAGCTGGACCAACCCTTTTTGCAACTGCTTCATTTTTAAAGGATTTTTTAGTAGTACCCGTCGAAAGTGTTCGGGTGCAAAATTGGGAATACCGGTGAATTTCAATACTTCTTTCGGAGTAAAGGTATCACCAATTTTAATGGTGCCATGGTTGTGGAGTCCGATAATATCACCCGGCCATGCTTCTTCGACATTTTCACGATCCTGAGCGAGAAAAATGGTGGCATTGGCCAGATTGATGTCTTTGCCGATGCGGTGATGCCGTACTTTCATGCCCTTGGTGAATTTGCCGGAGCAGATTCGAAGAAAGGCAATGCGGTCGCGGTGAGCCGGATTCATGTTTGCCTGTATTTTGAAAACAAATCCTGAGAATGCTTCCTCATTCGGATCGACTTCCCTGGTTTTTGCTTCTCTGATACCGGGTGGCGGTGCCATTTCTACGAAGGTATCAAGCATTTCCTGGACCCCGAAGTTATTGATGGCGCTGCCAAAAAAAACCGGGGTCTGACCGGCGTTCAGGTAATGTTCATATTCCAGAGGGTTTGCGGCACCTTCCAGCAGCTGGATGTCGTCTCGTAATTCCTGGGCCTGGTCGCCGAGGTAGTGATCGAGGCTTGGGTCACTGAGATCATTGATGACAATACGTTCCTGATCTCTGACTTCGGCACCGGGGGAAAAAAGCTGAAGCTCCTTACGGTAGAGGTTATAAACCCCCTTAAAACTCTTCCCCATACCTATTGGCCATGACAATGGGACACATTCGACCTGGAGTTTTTCTTCAATTTCATCGAGCAGGTCTAGCGGTGTTTGGCCCTCCCGGTCGAGTTTATTGATAAAAGTGATGAGCGGTGTGTTCCTCATACGACACACTTCCATCAGTTTCTCGGTCTGGGCTTCAACACCTTTTGCACTGTCGATTACCATGATAGCCGAGTCCACTGCGGTTAATACACGGTAGGTGTCTTCGGAAAAATCCTGGTGACCGGGGGTGTCCAGAAGGTTTACTTCAAAGTCTTTATAGGTGAATTTCATGACCGAGGTTGTTACGGAAATTCCTCGCTCCTGCTCAACTGCCATCCAGTCACTTGTTGCATGCCGCTCTGCTTTTCGTGATTTGACGGCTCCAGCCATATTAATAGCTCCACCGTAAAGCAAGAGTTTTTCGGTTAAGGTTGTTTTACCGGCGTCCGGATGGCTTATAATCCCGAAGGTACGACGTCGAGAAACTTCATTTTTCTGCTTACTGCTCATGATATAAATTTGTCCTTTGCATATTTGATTCGAGTGAGTATAAACATTCACTGAAAAAACACCGAAAGATAGGCGCTTTTGCGAAGAATGCAACTACTAATTATCAATCTGTCATGGAAAAAAATAAAAGTATTCTTGTTACGGGCGGATGCGGGTTTATCGGAGCCAACTTTGTCAGGCTCCTGCTCAAGACACGGCCGCAATATCGTATCATTAACCTGGATCTCTTAACTTATGCGGGAAATCTTCATAATCTTGAGGGTATCAGCGAGTCAACACAGTATCGCTTTGCGAAAGGCGACATCTGTGACCGCCAATTACTCGATACACTGTTTAAAAATGAACAAATCGATACGGTCGTTCATTTTGCGGCTGAATCTCACGTAGATCGATCGATAACCGGCCCGGCTGCCTTTATCAATACGAATATAATCGGCACGTTCTCCCTGTTGGAGACCGCACGTGAATGCTGGTTATCCGAACAAGCGACCTCGGGTGAGTACTGCTTTTTACACGTAAGCACAGATGAGGTATATGGATCACTTGGCGAGACCGGATACTTCAGCGAGGAAACACCGTTTGACCCTCGCTCTCCATATTCCGCTTCCAAGGCTTCCTCAGATCATCTGGTATCAGCCTATTTTCACACCTATGGATTGCCAGCCATCATCACCAATTGCTCTAACAACTATGGACCATATCAGTTTCCTGAGAAACTGATCCCGCTCATTTTTCATAATAGTTTAGGCGGCAAGGAATTACCCGTTTACGGGGACGGAAAAAACGTTCGAGACTGGCTTTATGTAGAAGACCATTGTGAAGCGATTCTAGAGGTGATTGAAAAGGGCACCACTGGTCGAAGCTACAATATTGGCGGCAATAATGAAAAGCAGAATATCGAGGTAGTCCACACCATTTGTGATTTGCTTGACAGCAAAGTTGGTCAGCTGCCAAACCAGCAACCGCGAAGGTCATTGGTTCGGTATGTGACTGACCGACTCGGACATGACAGGCGTTATGCAATCGATGCATCAAGGATCAAAAATGAGCTGGGATGGCAACCCCGGATGAGTTTTGAGAAGGGGATCGAGCAGACTATTGACTGGTATCTTGAGAACAGTCAGTGGGTGGAAACAGTGATTGATGGGACCTACCAGGATTACTATCGCCAAATGTATGAGAACCGCTAGCCTAAAAGACTCATTATGAATGTTATTGAAACAGATATCAAAGATGTATTGATAATCGAACCCCGGGTTTTTGGAGATAGTAGAGGGTTTTTCATGGAGAGTTTCAATACCAGGGTTTGGCGTGAATCCACCGGTGTGAATCTCGACTTTGTGCAGGATAATCACTCACGCTCATCTAGAGGGGTCCTCAGAGGATTACACTATCAAATTCAACAGCCTCAGGGGAAGCTGGTTCGAGTAACAGCGGGTGAGGTTTTTGATGTCGCTGTTGATTTGAGAAAATCATCGCCAACTTTTGGTAGGTGGGCCGGGGTGGTTTTAAGTGGAGAAAATATGCGTCAGTTCTGGGTGCCACCCGGGTTTGCTCATGGCTTCATGGTGCTCTCGGAAGAGGCTGATTTTCTCTACAAGGCAACCGATTACTACGCGCCAGAACATGAGCGGGCAATTATCTGGAACGATCCCGAGATTAACATTTCCTGGCCGGACGGGATCGTGCCTGAGCTTTCTGATAAAGATCAGTCAGCCGTTTGTTTCAAGGATGCCGAGGTCTATGGATAAAGACTGTTTTGCTACCCTGGCAATTAAGCCTCGGCCGGTTTCTCTACCGGCAGGGAGATGGTGAACCTTGTTCCCGGTTGCTGGCCGGCGGAGTAGCTGATTGTACCTCCAATCTCATGAACAAGTTTACGCGAAATTGCCGTTGCCAGGCTTGAATGTGCAGGCAGTATCGCGATTTGGTCAACCTCACTCCCCTCACCACCGGCTTCTCCACTGAATTTTTTGTGATCCCTGTCGTCTTCGATAATTAACCGTATCGTGGAGTCTCCCCCTTCCTCCTGAGTCTTGAACTCGGTTTTGACCTTCAGATTGCCAGATGTGCCGAGGGCTGCAATACTGTTGCTCAACAGGTTGCCAATGATTTTCCGTACCGCGGCTTCATTGGTGACAATGGACGGGCAATCTGGGTCAATTTCAAGATTCATCCTGAGCTGTGAAGAATCTGGCAAGGACTGGTCATAGAAATCGATTATCTCTCCCATTACGACGTTAATATCGATAGGTTGGTTTCCTCCTGCAATAGCCCCGCCTGAAAGATCATTGAGTTGATCGGTAATGGAGGAGATTCGCTCAACCTCTCCCATTAGTGCCAGGAGTTCTTTGTGGGCTTCGGGATGCGCTTTGAGCAACGTCTCAAGCACCATCAGATGTTTTTCAAGTCTGGTAACCGGGGTACTTATTTCCAGAGCGACCTGACGGGCCATTTGGGATATGGCGGCGACCTGATCAGATGAAGCCTTTTTCTGAACACGCTCAAGCTTGATGCGCATACCAATCTGGCCGGCCAGCATGGTGAGGGTATCTTGTTGAGCAAGGATTGAGGTAGATTCGACTTCTCCAACCCCAGCCACCAGGATACCCTTCTTCTCAGCCTCAAGAGGAACTGGAATTGCAATCAAACCTTCTGAATCCAGCAGTCTCATGCATTGGACTTCAGTATCTTCTATAGCAAACTTTTCAACAGGGGTGGCATGCATAATCGTATCGGATAGCAGACAATCCGCAAGCATACCAGACGGACCAAGAGCAACGGGGATATGCAGTTCATCGTGACCATGATGCTGGTTGCTGGTGGAGACGTGAATATACATGTTCTCAGATTCAATATCGGGGAGGATCAAAAGACAATAGCGAATATTAAATAGAATATGGAAACTCTCTTCAATAATTCGTACCACGCGATTCAGGTTCTTCGCCTTTAGAAGGTTATCGACCGCTCCGCCAATGGTAGAAACGGCCTGAACCTTTTTTGCAAGATCTACCCGATTGGCTTGAGATTTCTTCGATACGGCCGCGGCCGTCATGGGTGTGGAGGTAACCTTGATCCCCATCTCGGTGGTAATCTGGTCCACTTCTTCTTTGGACCTTGTTATGATCTCTGATAATTCATCGGAGCTGAGGTCGAGCAAACGCTGGCTGCTTGAATCAGGGTTATCAGGATCAAGCACCAGGGTGTTACTTAACCGATTTGCGCAATAGAGTATCCTGGCAAGATTATCCAAAGCCTGGACACTTTCCTCTTCATCATGGTGAGCGTAGACCGCATCAGTAACGGATTGTGCCAGATTCCATTGTGAGACAAGCAGAGAGCTTGCCTCTGCATGGGTCACACCAAGTGTTCCACGTTCGAAAACGGGCAACATGTTGCCACTGGATTCCTGTTCGATGAGTGCGGGATATTTGTCTGGAAAAGAAATAAAGAGCAGCAGTTTTCCAAGATCATGTAGTAGTCCGGTCAAATAGGCTTCAGCCGGGTCAGCATAGCCAACGACCTCGGCGAACGCTTTTGATAATACGGCACTGAGATAGGAGTGGTACCAGAAGCTGTCGATATTCAGTACCCCTGAGGTGTGCACATTGCGGAACGTTTCGTTTACAGATACCGAGATTGCCAGGTTCCTGATGGTATCAACCCCAAGATAAACAACGGCATGCTCGATATCGGTGAATTTGTTGCGGGCCCCGATAAAAGCCGAGTTGGCCAGTTGGAGGATTCGGGCAGATATGGAGGCATCTCTAGCAATGAGACTCCCGATCTCTTTTAAATTTCGATCGGTACCATTACACATGTCTATCAATTCAATGAGCGTCTGGGGAAGACTGGGAAGCTTACTGATATCAATGATACTGTTCATGTGTTCTGAAGACTTTGCCATGCTCCGTAACCTCCTTTTCAAACGTCACACCTACCTGGACGTGCTGTCAGCTGTTGTGGTTCTCTTTACAATAAACAATAATAGAAAAATCAGGTTGCCTTTGTGCCTCTGTATTGGTTTATCAAAAAGAAGCATTAATTTCCAGCGTCTGATTGATGAAATCCGCACCGGGATCCTTGAGATAGTGATGCTCATTATCCTTATGTTAAAGACAGCAAGCTCCGGTAACGCCATAATAGGGGAGAAACATCTTTAACGAGTGACGGGATTGCAGACTGCTTTGACATGATGTCTGCACTCCACATCCTGGGTGCCGGCAAAACCCATATCCAAATTTAAATACCAGCGTTCCTGATTACCATGATGGTCGCAGCTCCAGAGTCGCTTTTGGGGCTGGTTGGCGAAAACTGCAGGCGATATGGTGTCAGGCGGCGACAACAATGTCAGAAGCTCGGAGAGGGTTGGCAATCGCCAATGGGAAAAGCCCGCATGATGAGTGGAGTTCAATGTTTTGATAAAGTCACGTGACTCGTCCCAATTGAGAGGAAAGAGGCTTCCACCAAGTTGCCAGGTAAGATCCGTTGTACAGTCGGAGACCACCATGCCATTTGTTTCGAACGAATGAGGATGATAGGTTGCTGGTCGGTGGAGCGAATTGAGACCAAAATAATCGCGTGCTTTGCGACCGCAGAAGTTTACCGGTTCAGATCGAATGATTGGTTTCTCACCAGAGGGAAGAGGGGCGTCACTACTGATGGGTGTCGTTTCTTGATGATATTCGAGTTTGGACAGTTCTTGTTTCATTTCCTCAGCACTTTGAAATCGACTGTTCGGATCCCAGCTCAACCCCTGCCTGAAAAAACCATCCCACTTCTCAGAATATTCAGGGTTGATCAAGGAAAGGGGAAAACTCTGCATTCCCGGAAGGGTACCGGTTAACATGCGGTATAAAAGTACTGCGGTGGAGTAGCAATCTGCTCTACGATCGACCTCATGTGGTGTTTTCTTTTGCTCAGGTGGCGTGTAACAGGGTGAGCCGATCTGCATGTTTGCTGGCCCGGAAAAAGAAACGTTTTCAACCAGTGCCATGCCAAAATCACATATTTTGACAATATCGCTGTCGGTTATTAGAACATTGTGTGGTTTAATGTCACGATGGATTATATTCCTGGTATGAAGATACTCCAGAGCTGAGAGAATTTGGCTTCCGTAATAAATTACCTTGTCTGGGGCTATGACCCGGGACGGTTCTTCAACGCGAAATCCTTCACCAATCATATCGCCGAGATTATTGCAATAATACTCCATGGTAAAGAAACGATTACCATGCTGATCACGATCAAAATCAAGGATTGATACCAGGTTGTGATGCTGCAACCCGGAAAGTGTTTGGGCCTCGGTGAGAAATATTTCCTCAAGTTGGGTGTCACCAAGCGTTATTTGCAGTACCTCTGAAGGCTTCAGCAGTTTAAGCGCGACAATTTTGCCGATTGAAGGAAGTAATGCTTTATACACCACCCCCATACCACCTTTGCCAAGGCGACGGATGATTTCATAGCGGCCAATGGCTCTGAGGGGACGTTTCATTGTAGCCGCATCCAGTTTTGCATCGGGAAGTTCAACTTTTTGAGTTTTCTGACTGTCTCGGATACATCATAATTGACCGATCTGATTTCAAGGCTGTTATCGCCAATATCAAAAATTGCATATTTCGCGCTGTTGTCGACCGTATCCCTTGGTTGGCCGACTGAGCCGGGAATGACAATATATCGACAATTGTCTGCCAGCAATCGCGCACCGGGAGTGAGATCCTCTTTGGTAACTTGATTATTGGAATCTTTTCCGATCAGGTTGAGGGTGTGGGTATGTCCAGCGAAGGTCAACCATTCCGGGAAGTCCTGAAAAAGACGCATAATTCTTATCTCGGAGGGGTTGAAAAGATAGGTGGTAATTGAGTCGGGAGGAGTGCCGTGGACATATCGTATGCCTTCGGATACCATATACGGCTGGAGTGAACCGAGCCAGGTGAGACTTGGGGAGGACAGGAGTGTTCTGGTAATATCCAGTGATTCCTGGGTCAGGAAATTCAGTTTTGCGTAGTAGTCTTTCCGTATCAACGCCAGTTCGTGGTTGCCCATTACCGATGAAATTTCACGGGCTAAAAGCTCCTGCACCACCAGTTCCGGTTCAGGACCATAGCCGATATTGTCCCCAAGACTGATGATGGTGTCAAGTTGCTGGCTGGTACTATCGTTCAAGATAGATTGAAGGGCCTGATAATTTCCATGAATATCTGAAATAACCCCAATACGCATAGAAAGTCAGACCCCTTAGATGAGCTTTATTGTACTGAATCAGTGTTGCTCCAGAATGCTGTTATCCACCGTAGAGGAGTTCTCCTCCTGAATATCCGAGTACTCCGGAAATTCCAAGAATTGCTAAATAGGTTATCAGCAGTTTCTTTTCCGAGGCACCCTGCGTTTTAATCCAGACACCATAGGCAAGTGCTATGGTCAGTATGACCCCAAAAATCATTTTTACTATGATCAAACCGGTCAAATCGCCACCAAACCATTGCTGCCAGTCAAGGAGTCCTGCGATGTAGACCGGGACAACAAACAGCAACCCCAGCAGATTAGCATGAAATGCTGATTGGGCAAAATTTTTATCACTCCATTTGAAATGAGCAAGCATAAATGCAACCGAGGCAATAGCCATACCCATCGGAACATGGACAATAACGGGGTGCAGTGGATGAGTAAATCCTACTGCTTCTAGCAAACTATAAAAACCTTCAATCATATAAGCCTCCCTCAATTAGTAATCATCGAATACCGGATCGGCCGACTATTTGAAAATCAATTAGTAATGATTTTAGGGTGATAGTCGCGATCAATTTGCTATATGCTAATGTTAATCATTAACAATAAGAGTTAAAGGCTTGAGCTCGTATTTGTTGAAAGTATTGAGTATTACTTAGATTTCAGCCAGGCATAAATATCCGCAACATCCTGTTTGGGGATCTTTTCTTCCGGATATTTTGGCATGATCGGTGAGTTGGCATCTCGAATAATAGAGAGAAACGATCTGAAGTTCATTTGAGGTTGATTGATCTCGGGAGCTTTCCCATCATTGCCATTGGGGCCATGGCAGGCAAAACAGTTATGCATTGTATACCATCGTTTGCCGTCTTCAGGATTACCCTGTGGCGTGCTACAGCCGGCAATGAGGGCACTGATTGAAACAAGAAGAATGATGGTGCGAAATTCGTTCCAAGGTACCTGCATAGTGTTCCTCTCCTTCTGAAATGAATTGAAAAGAAAATACAGTTTCTGCACTCTACCCTATAGAAAAATCAAATCTATTGCAAGAACTAGCACTCCCTCATTGTGGCTGTTCATGCATTAACCAGCACGTTCCACTCATGTTCTATGTTGGCAATTACCGCGGGCCATGAAAATGTTTCGGAGATGAGTTCCTCGGTAGTTAGGGGCAATGGTGGTTGGTCTGTACAGGCGATAATCGAATCTTTGATATGAGCAATGAAGACGTGATCATCATCTATCAGACTCTCATCGGTGTCTGTGACCTCTGGGAGTGGGATTGTCGATATAATTGATTCATCGGTGCGACTGATTATTTCGCTCACACCGGGTAAATCCGTTGCGATGACCCGGCAGCCACACGCCAATGCTTCCAGAAGCACCAGCGGCAATCCTTCATGCAGGGATGGTAGAATAAAAATCGCTGATTCACGCAGTACCGTGGCAAAAGCAACCTGACTCAAGATACCATGGTAGGTTACATTTTCTAAGGTCTTGACCTGGTTGATCATCTGTTCAAACTCTTGACCATTTCCACCGCCGACCAGGTGGAGATGAAACTGTTCGACAGGCAGTGATTTAAAGGCTGACAGCAACCAGGGCAAACCTTTTGCCCTGCTGATTTTACCACCGTAGGTAATATGAATTTTTTGTCTACTATCGCCCGTACGACCACCAGTATGGAAAATAGTTTCGTCAAAGCCTGCTCCCACGGAGATAACTTTGCTTGCTGGGATTTGGTAAAATTGAAGAATCTGAGATTTTTGAAACTCACCGAGCGCGAATACCCGGTCGACCTGCTCGCATTGCGTTTTAAGATATCGATAAATCCAGGGACACTGTTCTATTTGTCTGATATCAGATCCATGACAGTTCACCACCAATGGTATGTCCGGGTAGCGATCCTTGAGATAAGCGGTGAGTAACCAGAGGTGATGGGAGTGGATCAGGTCGGGGCGGGCTTTTTCAATTGACCTTTCAACACCTCGACCGAGCATATCGACGTATTGCTCCAGAGCGGTTTGATCGAGATCTCTGAATTTGCGTGATGTATAGGGCATAATGTCGCTCATACCTATGATACACTGTTGGTCGGATAAGTTATTGGTAAACCCGACGTATGTCACATCAGCGGACCCAACTCCGATCAGGGTTGTTTCCGGCAGCGGCGGCTGTCCCGCAAGCAGATGGTTATGATGGTTTTGCGCAGCAGATCCTTTTAATAAAGCCTGAAGGTAAATACCGCTGCCGGTCGAATCGGGACGCTGGCTGATGGTATGCAGAATCCTCATGGCTGTCTGCTCCGTAAGTTGTGGTTGAGTCGTTCGAGATGCGCTTTATAGCGTTCTGCAAGCAAACTCAGAATAGTATCACGATTGTTTGTTTCCTGATTCAACAGGATCACAAAAGGGTCATAAGAAACGCCATCAGTAAAATAACCAACGTAGCTGTAAACTTCTTTCATCGTGCCACTCTTGATATGAATGTCTCCTCTTTTATTCATGGTGTAAGCAAACGGTTTGAAATGTTCAAGTATCTCTATGAGAAAACGAGGTGACACGCGGGTCCGTCTGGAAATTCCCGAACCCTCATAAATTTCATTTTTCCCCAGATTGATGGAGAACTGGTTGGTCAGCACTGTTGCGATGGTTTGGTGTACTTTTGGCCATGAAGCAGGTGGTGAAAACAGTTCGAGTCCGGTCTGCAGCAGTATCTGGTTGGCAATGAAATTGTTTGAATACTTTAGGCAGGCGGTAACCACTTCCTCAAGATTCAAAGCGTTAAAATGTGAATAGATTGGGGTTGCACCGGACTGTACGTGTCCCTGCCGATACTGGGGCGAAACTTTTATTCCAACCTGATCCAGCAGGGCGATAAATAGTTCGGCAACGTAACGTAAGCCATTGTCAACGGGTTTCGTTGACGGGTATGCGAAGACATTGACCCGGTTGATCCCCGGATCAAGCTGCAAGCCAATTTCACGCATAATTGGCAGCAGGGGGGTCTGAGGCTCTGCAGATTCTATGACTCCGTTATCTGAAACAATTACAGGTATTGAATTGAAATTCACGGCCAATGCCCCGTTTTTTGTATCGTACGGGTTGCGACTGTTTTCGGTACCATCTGGCGGCTCGACTACCTGATACGTACTCTGATCCAATACCAGTTCAGAGATCTCGGTAATACCCCTTGCTCTCAAATTACGACCTATTACCAATACCTCTTCAGAGGTGAGAAACGGGTCACCAAACCCTTTTATGGTCAACACCTTGTTCTGGTAAAAAAAATCCGTTTGGAAACGATATGTTGGCTGCAAGATGGTAAAAGCGATTAAAGCGCTGACCGTTTTGATAGTCGATGCCGGGATATAGTGCTGATCGCTGTTACATTGCTCAATGATTTGCCCGTTATGGGTGACTATGTAACCGCCATTTTCAAGCAACTCAGTGATGCGTGATACTGGACAGGTTTCAGAGGTAAGAGCAGGGGAAGGGGTGGTGAAAAAAACAAAGGCTCCGAGACTAACGTGTATAGTCAGTCTCAGGAGCCTTTGGAAATTAATCATAATCGACAATCTGCTACGAGTGCCGTCAGATTTTTGGCAGGTTCGCCATCGATTTTGCAATTTCCTCCTCGGGGTAATCGTAGTCTTTTAACTCCCCGGCATAATATCGATCAAAAGAACCCATGTCGATCAATCCGTGACCGGAAAAGTTGAACAGAATCGTTTTCGGATCATTAAGATCTTTGGTGGCTTCAATGATTGCTCCCCGGATTGCATGACAGGTTTCCGGTGCAGGGATGATTCCTTCAGTTTTGGCAAAAAGTACCCCTGCCTCAAAACATTCGAGTTGGTGAACTTTTACCGGATCGACAATATTCTCCCTAACCATGGCAGAGACGATTGGTGCCATACCGTGGTAGCGCAGGCCGCCGGCATGTATGCCGGGAGGAATAAAGTCATGGCCGAGCGTATACATATAGAGCAGTGGCGTGGTTTGTGCCACATCACCAAAGTCATAGGCCAGTTTGCCTCCGGTTAGTGATGGACAGGAGGCTGGTTCCATGCCGACAAAACGGATTTTTTTACCCTCAAGATAATCTGGAACATACGGAACAGCAAGCCCCGCGAAGTTAGAGCCACCACCGCAACAGCCGACAATAACATCAGGGAACTCACCGGCCAGTTCCATCTGCTTCTTGGCTTCTAGACCAATAATTGACTGATGAAGTATGACATGGTTGAGTACTGATCCCAACGCGTATTTGGTATCGTCTCGCGTTGCCGCATCTTCCAGTGCTTCGGAAATAGCAATGCCCAGAGAACCGGGGGTATCCGGCATTTTTTCCAAGATTGCCCGGCCGGTATTGGTGTCCGTGCTCGGACTCGGAATAACGTCAGCACCAAAGGTCTGCATAATAGACTTGCGGTATGGTTTCTGGTCGAAAGAGACCCGAACCATATAAACTTTACACTCAAGGCCGAATTTGCTGGTAGCAAGCGAGAGCGCACTCCCCCATTGCCCAGCCCCTGTTTCAGTGGCCAATCGCTTAACCCCTTCCTTTTTGTTATAAAATGCCTGGGCAACAGCGGAATTTGGCTTATGGGAACCAACGGGAGATACTCCTTCATTTTTGAAGAAGATTTTTGCTTTGGTGTTGAGCGCCTTTTCTAGGTTGTGAGCTCTGACCAATGGTGAGGGCCGCCATATTTTCAATACCTCAAGGACCTCTTCAGGGATATCGATAAACCTCTGGTCCGACATTTCCTGCTCCAATAAGCCCATAGGGAATACCGCTGCAAGTTTGTCGGGGCCCATCGGTTCCTTGGTTTCTGGATCCAGAGGGGGCTGAAGGCCATTGGGCAGGTCGGGAACGACGTTGTACCATTGGGTTGGCATCTCATCATCACGCAAAACGATCTTCTTGATCATGATCTCTCCTTTCTCAGTTATTCAGGGGTGGTCGTTGCGAATAAACCATTGCATGTTTTATAAATATCATGTTTTTAACACAGGTGGGTGTTCCGGGGCAAGGTCCTTCATGTTTGAAGGTCCAGTTCCTGCCAATTCATCTTGCGAACCATCGAGCTCAGTAAATCATCAGCCTCTCTGCCGATCATCTGCTGTAGTGCTTCAAGAGGCTTTACTCCCGGTTGACCGGTTCTGGTCAGTATTTTTATGGTCAGTTCCGTATCGGAATCCTGTCGCTGATCAAGAATTAACTCCCTGATGTTCACCTTCTGAGTCCTTCCTTTTCTGGTTCTGGTAATGAGCCACTCTTTACTGTCGAAGAAACGTTGCATCTGAGACTGCTCGTCCTGAGTAAGCGGGTCGGACAATTTAATGAGAAATTCAGAAACCAGGGTTTGCGGAATCCGTTTTTTTGTCAGAACCAAGCTGGTTGCTTTCATACCTTGCGGCAATACATCGTTTAACGTTTTGAGCGCAGCGTTTGGATCTTCAAGCGGGGTGGTAAGCTCCATGATAAATATTTCGCAGAGACTTTCAGTACCTACGGGCATTGCGGGACCGAAGGATATTTTGGGTGAAGGGTTGAACCCCTGGGAGAACGCAGTTTCAATTTTGGCTCGCCGCAAACTGCGAAAAATAACTTGGAGGAAATCGAGATGTCCAAGGTAACTGATCGGACCAAGTCGCTCATAGCTGACCAGATATCTGAATTTGCTATCGCTTCCTGACTTTGAACTGATTTCTGAGAAAGATCTGGAATCGGTTCGATCATAGTAGGATGATCCACTTTCGAACACCAGTGGTTCGATGGTCTCAAAATCGCACAGACCGCATTGTTGGCAACCGTGGTACCGGCAGTCTGGTGTATACGTCTGGGTGAGTGATTTCTGATGCTCTAAATCAAGAAAGTCGACATCCACGCCAGTGTCGAGATGGGACCATGGGAAAATCTCTTTTTTTCCACGTTCCTGCAGGTAGGCAGCCGGTTCAATTCCACAATCTTCAGCGACCTCGCACCACCGTTGGAAGTTAAAATGATCGCTCCAAGAGTCAAGTCGGGCACCTTTTTCCCATGCCTTGATAATCAGTTCTGATAGTTTTCTGTCGCCACGGGAGAAGACACCCTCAAGATAGCTCTGTTCAGGATCTTGCCATTTGAGCGTGATACCTTTCTTCGGTAAAATGCGTTTCAGTTGATTTATTTTCTCCCGACTCTGATCTAGTGAAAGCTGACCGGCCCACTGGAAAGGGGTGTGAGGTTTAGGGACAAAGGTGCCAACGGAAATCGTCACCTTGCTTCTCCCTCGTCCTCTCTTCGCTCCGATTTGTATGATCTTTTTGGCAAGTTCTGCGATCGCCTGGATATCTTCATCTGTCTCGGTTGGTAAACCGATCATGAAATATAATTTAATGTGGTTCCATCCAAGCGTGAAAGCATTTTCAGCCGTTTCCAACAGATCATTCTCTGTTATTCCCTTGTTTATAACGCTTCGTAACCGATCACTGCCAGCTTCAGGCGCAAGTGTGAAACCGGTTTTCCGAACTTGTCTGATTTCATCCATCATCTCGGGGGTGAGGGTACCAACGCGCATTGAAGGGAGTGATACCGAAACCTGTTTCTTCGAATAGCGCTTCATCAGTTCCGGTAGCAGATCGGACATGCAACTGTAATCACCGGTGGAAAGTGACAGAAGTGCAAGTTCCTCAAACCCGCTTGATTCTATGGATCGTTCGGCGATATCCAGAATCTGCTCCACTGATCGTTCTCGAACCGGACGATAGGTGATGCCTGCCTGGCAGAAACGACACCCTCTTGTACAGCCGCGGGCAATCTCGATTCCCAGTCGATCATGGACGATTCTGGTATTTGGTACCAAAGGGCTAAGCAGGTGATCGTATGTTTCGATGGATGGTAAAACCCGCTTCGTTATTGGCAGCTGCTGCTCTGATGACGAAGAGATCGTCTTGATTGAGCCGTTTTCTCCGTAAGTAAATGAAATATGAGAAGGGACGTATACCGATTCAATTGTACTGAGAATTCTCAGCTTCTGAGCTCTTGACAAGTTATCCTTTTTTGCTTTTGTCAGCCTCTGGACAATCTCGATAACACCTTCTTCACCATCTCCAAGCAGAATGGCATCGAAAAAATCTGCGACTGGTTCGGGATTAAATGCGCAGGCACCACCTCCGAGAATTATCGGTTCATTTTCAGACCGTTTTTCGGTAAGAAACTCAATACCCGCACTATTCAAGATGGTGAGGATGTTTGTATAACAGAGCTCATGGGGAAGGGTGATACCTACAAAATCAAGTGATGCCAGTGGTGTGGAGGTTTCAAGTGTGGATAATCGTTCTCCTCTGGCCTGCAGCAGCTTTTCGGTGTCAATATCTGGGCAGAATGCCCGTTCCGCGTAAATGGATGGCTCGTTATTGAGGAGATGGTAGAGGATCTGGATTCCCTGGTGGGACATGCCGATCTCATAAAGATCCGGAAAGACGAGACAACCGTGAAGAAGCAGGTCATCCAGCTTTTTCACCGACTCATTGAGCTCTTTTCCAATGTACCTTCCCGGTTTTGTTACGTAAGGCAGTATGTGTTTCATGCGGGTATGGTTAATTCATGCATTTTGATTCAGATAAATGGTGTTTGTAAAAGTGGCAGTGATTGTAAAGGATTTTCATATAAAAAGCGCGATTAGAATCATCTAAAAGGTTGACTTTTCGAGAATAGATAAGGTATGCAAAAGGCTATTGAGTTTGTTTGAGTAAAAATAATAGTTTAGCATCGAAGGAATTACCTGATGAAATGGTCAGCACAGCTTTTTTTTCTCGGTATCGTTCTTTTTTTCTGGTCAGGAGCGCTTAATGCTGAGTCTGAGAAAAATGAGGGCGCGTTAATAGAGTCAATTTCATACGAAAAGGATGATGATAATCTCGAAACCATTATTTTCAAATTAAATGGAACGCATATACCCAAAATATTTAAGATAAAAGGTGAGAAACCGCGCCTGGTATTCGATTTTATCGATACCCGTTATTCAAACTTAATCAACAATATCATAAATACCGAAGGGAACCTGATCAAGAGTGTACGGGTCGGTATCCACAATGACCCACCCAAAACAAGAGTTGTTGTTGATCTGAAACCGGAACAGGAGTTCAAGTTTGAACAGGATTTTCTTGCTTCGGACAATATTCTCTCAATAACATTTCACCGAGATAATCAGGAATTACTGGTTGCAGCTGACTCTGCCAAGAAAGAGGAATCTGCGAAAGCGGAAGACACGAGTAATGATACGAATCATAAAAAGGTTACCCCAAAAGAGACTCCTCAGTCTCAAGTAGTATCTGAAAAGGCCTCTGGCCAAGCTAAAAATCAAACCTCACCAGAGCTGCCTGATCAGCAAACTGCCACACCTCGACCAGGTGGCGTTACCGGTACCGTCACAACACCGAAACCTTCACCTGCTAATAGACCGGAGCCCCCATCACCAGCAACTGCACCTCAGGCTGAAAAAAAAGTGGCGGTGTCTGAGAGCGTAGAAACCGCCCCCAACACGAATCCTATCCTTGATCAAATCGAGGAAACTCAATCACTCGTGGTCGATCCGATACTAATGGATGTCAGTTTTGAGAGTACTGAAAATGACAGTGAGATGGTATTGTTCAAACTCAACGATTTTTATCCACCGATTGTGTTCGGCATTGAAAAGGGCAATCCACGGGTGGTTTGCGATTTTCTTGATACGGCGCTTGGCAAAAATGTGAAACCGGTGATTAACACGGGTGGAGGTTATGTAAACCGGATTAGAACAGCAAGACATGCCCAGCCCGAGAAGGTCAGGGTGGTCCTGGATCTGGTACCGAGCCGAAATTATGATTTACAGCAGGTTTTTTTCAAAGAAGATAATCTTTTTGTGATTATTATCAGTGAGTTTGATGAGGAGCCACTGCCAACACTGGCCGTTCCCGAAAACCCCATCAAATCTGAATAGACAGCATTCAGGGCATGACCAATCGGCGATACCCTACCGGGGCATGAAGCCTGAAATCTCCATCAATAAAGTTGGCCGATTCTATATCATTGAGCTCAATGGTTGCCTTGGTACCAAAAGATAATCCGTCGATCACAATTTTTTCAGGGATCATGCATCCGTTGTTTTCCTGCCAGTTTTCGTAACGAAACATGGCCATCGGTTTTTCTTTGATATCCAGAATGGAGCGCTGCAAAAGTTTCCCACTGAGGGGGTCTATCAGCAGATGCTCTGCGGCGATTTTATCAGACGGGGGAAGAGCGAGGGTAAACCAGTAACCGTTTCCTTCGGTGTCCTCTCTGATGGCTAAGATTACCGGATCTTTTACAGAGGGACTACCCAGAAGCCATGACGCCCAGTTTCCCGTTAGAAAATCCATAGGAATACCATTTCGCAAGGCATATGAGCGAACAGATCCTGAGAGGTGAGTTTTGGTTCGGGTATCGACGGTAGAGAACGTCTCTCCATCAGTTGCGACGGCATAAAAAGGCTGGCCAAAGGGGTTAAGGGCTGAAAAAAATACGGAGGATGGCTGTCCTATTTTAAAATATCCGGGGAAGGCAAAGTTGCCGAGTGCATATTCCCACCTGATTGAACCGTTTCCGTCATATCCAACACTACAGGTCTGACTGACTGAATCCAGATAGGTAGTGAATACTTTTTGGGCGGCGGGGGTGAGATCCTCATCAAGGAGCGGGCCGCGGGTATGCGTTGTACAACTCGCAAGAGAGAGG
This sequence comes from Desulfobulbaceae bacterium, assembly GCA_004796425.1. GTDB lineage: Bacteria > Desulfobacterota > Desulfobulbia > Desulfobulbales > Desulfocapsaceae > MADRE3. The sequence goes on from QZLB01000008.1 coordinate 26,199, forward strand.
AGGAGTAGGGAAACCAGTACATTAAGAATCTGTGTGGGGTGTCTCATTGGATCGTTCTTTCAGGTCTGAAATTTTCTCTTTCACCCGTTCCTTCTTCTCACCTTCTTCAAAGAGGTCAAAAGCGGTCTGATAAGCCTTCAGGGCTTGATCTTTATCTCCCATAGCCAGCAGCACATCTCCCAGATGATCATGGATGTGCGGGTCCTCCGGGACCAGAATCAATGCTTCCTGAAGCTCTTGTCGGGCTCTGTCCAGATTGCCAAGTTTGAAATGAACCCAGCCCAGGCTATCCTGGATATACCCGTTATTTGGTTTTAATTCCATCGCTTTGACGATGTAGGTCAGAGCCTGCTCAAGATTCCTGTCGGTGTCGGCCCAACTGTAGCCGACAAAGTTCAACGCTTCGGCGTGTAATGGATTTTTTTTGATCAATTGCTGCATCAAAACAATCGCTTCCTCAAGCTTGCCAACCCGCTCCAGCTGCAACCCAAGCTCAAACGTGAGCTTTTCATTATCCGGGTATCGCTTGAGACCATCTCGCAGAACGGCCTCCGCTTCCCGATCGTCTTGGTCATCTCTGGCAAATGTTGCACGAAGTACATAAAAAATGGGTTTTCTGGTGCGCTCTGATTGGGTGTAAGCCTCGAGCATCGTCCGGGCAGGTTTTGTCTGGTTGGTTTGTTGCAGAATCCTACTTCTTAAAATGATGGCATCTTCAAACTCTTTTTGGTCAGGTGATATGTTTGCCAGCAGCTTTAATGCATTTTCAGAGTCATCCCTGTCAAGATAAAGCAATGCCAATAAATAGCGCGCTTCAGCGTTATCACCGTTTTCAAGGATCGATTTGAGGCAAGTTTCTGCTTCGGAAGAGCGGTTATTCTTCACATACAATCTGCAGAGAATGAGATCTATTTTGGAGGGTTCACCGTCGGTGACCTGAATCTGTTTTAGATGCTCAAGCGCATCTTTTTCTTTACCGGCCGCAAGAAGGATCTGGGCAAGTGAAATCTGAAGTCTGTCATCATCTGCATCATGTTCTTCCAAACCATTTCTCACAATACGTTCGGCTGCGGGGTAATTCTTCTGACGGAGGAAAAACTCTGCACTCTCCAGAACAAGATCCGTTGACCAATTGAGCTCGAGCGCATTTGTGTAGTGAACAGCGGCAGTTTCAGGTGAATGTTTCCGATCAAATATACGGGCAAGATAGAGGTGGGCAAAATAGTTTTGCTCATTTATTTCAATCAGCCGCTTAAAAAACGGCAGTGCACGGTCGATCGACCCTCGCTGACTGTACAATACGCCCGTTCTTAAGAGTGCTTGCTCATGATCTGGTTCGTGTTCAAGAACTTTTGTCAATTGGGCGATCGCTGAAACGCGGTCTTGTTGCTGAATAAAAATTCTCGCCAGCAGAAGTCTCAGATAGGTGTTTTGGGGATCTGTCTTAAGTTTCTGTTTCAATAATACCGTAGCCTGGTCCAGGTTCCCCATTTTCAACTGCAGAAGCGGGAGCTTGTCCTTTATATAATCTGCGGTCGGATCGCAGCGTAATGCCTGCTGATAGTGGTGAAGCGCCTGTTCGAATCGCTGAAAGTACTCAGCTCGCGTACCTTTTATAAATTCACTGTATGAGCATCCCGTATCAATCTGCTGTTCGCTCAATTGCCTGGTTTGCTCAACGGCAGCAGGTTGCTCAGTAATACTCGTGTTTGGCCTGGTGCATGCCTGAAGCAAAACAAGCAGGGGAAGCAGCAGCCCGATGATAATCTGGTTGTATCTGTTCACGCTAACTCTTAGACCGTACGCTCTTGTTAAAAAGATCAAACTCTTGAACAATGGACTGATGCACGTTTTCTATTGAATCCATACCATTGATGCGCCTGATGTAGTCGAGATTAAGGCTTTTAAAAACTGACTCGACGGTTTGGAGTGCTTCCGCCTGTTCAAAATCATTTAATCGATCACCCCGTGACATGGTGATTCTTCTGATTGCTTCTTTTACCTCAATTTCAAGAATGAACGCAAGGTCTGGGATTGGTGCAAAATCATGTTTTTCCAATATCTCACCAGTGCTCAGACCCGCTGCAGTCTGGTAGGCCACCGTCGAAAGGTAGTAACGGTCGCACAGTACGGCAATGCCCCGCTGGAGTGCCGGTATGATTTCATTTCTCACATGTTCCATTCGATCAAGGATAAACAGTTCAAGCTCTTCCTGGGCGGTGATTTGTTCTCGATTTGTATAATAGGATCTGATTTTTCGACCATACGGACCATCCGTTGGTTCCCTGGTTTGGAGTACCTCATGTCCGTTTTGTACCAGGTAATCTGAGAGCATTTTTATCTGCGTTGATTTTCCGGTGCCGTCAATTCCTTCAAATACAATAAAGAGTCCTGTGTTTTTTTTTGTCATAGTCTGAATATTAGGTAAAAAATTCGCATTAATCCGATTTTTTCAAGCGGTTCCGGGCAATATCGTGGGCTAACAGTATGGCTTCATAAAGGCTTCGATAATTGGCGAGCCCTTTACCGGCAATGTCGTAAGCGGTGCCATGATCGACTGAGGTTCTGACAATGGGGAGCCCGATTGATACATTTACCCCATCATGAAAGTGAATCATTTTAAAGGGGATCAAACCCTGATCGTGGTACATGGACACGACACAGTCATATTTTCCGGAAAGTGCGTGATGAAAGATTATATCTGGTGGTACCGGTCCTTCCAGGGTGATACCTGCCGCAATGGCCTGGTTGATTGCCAGGATGATAATCGCTTCCTCTTCCTGGCCGAAAAGTCCCTGTTCACCACTATGCGGATTGAAACCGGCAACGCCGATTTTAGGCGCGTTAATACCAAAGTCCCTGGTCAATGCCGTATGGACCAAAGTTATGGTGTGATATAAATCCTGACTATTGAGAAGCGAGGAGACCTTGCTCAGTGGACAATGGATGGTTGCCAAAGCAACGCGGAGACGTTTTCCTGAAAACAACATGGCCACATCTGCTGACCCGGTGAGGGAGGCGAGTAACTCCGTGTGGCCAGGGAAAAAGTAGCCAGCATCATGCAAGCCACTCTTTGAAATGGGACAGGTTACCATTGCCCCAAGACTACCCGAGAGGCAGAGCTCTACACATCGTTCAATGTAGGTGACCATCGCCTGCGACCCACTGGTCTCAGGTGTGCCCGGTCTGGTTATCGTCGTTGAAAGTGAAGATAGGTTCAAGAGCGGCAAGGTTTCGGGGGCAATTGGTGTACCCGGTTTCCAGTCATATATCTCCAGTGATATCCCAAGTGAATCTGCCGTTGCCTTAAGTATGTTGCGATCACCTAACACGACGGTGGCAGGGAATGACTGGTCCCGGTTTTGAGAAAAGAGCTTGAGAATTATTTCCGGACCGACACCAGACGGGCATCCCATGGAAATACCAATGGGAGGAATCGGGTGGACCGTCATGTCTCATCACCTGTAACTGGGTTAAAAACTGGCATCAAATGCGTCCTCTATGTGTTCTAGACGGTGTATATTTCCTGTCAGTGTGATCGCGATCACATCAAAGCGAACAGCGTAGTCTTGCAGACCATACTGCGCCAGGTAACCGAGAGCCACCTGGATAATTTTCCGCTGCTTGGCTTTTGTTACCGATTCCTCTGGACCACCAAATTGGTGACCCGTTCTCGTTTTTACCTCGATAAATATAATGGTCTCATTCTCTTGAGCAACAAGATCAATCTCCCCCAATGGGCATTTGTAATTACGTTGAATTACAGCGAGCCCTATGTTTTGTAGGTAATCATATGCTAATTTTTCACCGATCTGTCCGGTTTTATGGTGTCGATTCCTTTTCATCACTCAATACACCTTTGAAACTCCGTCGATGTTCTGGGCAGGGACCGTGACGTTTTAATGCGGCACGGTGCTCCTGAGTCGGGTATCCTTTATTGGCCAGGAAATTATATATAGGGTATTTATCGTGAAGTTTAGCCATGATTGTATCCCTGGTAACCTTTGCCAGGATGGAAGCGGCACCGATAGAAGCACTTCGGCTGTCTCCTTTAATCAAAGACTCCTGAGGAATTGACAGGGGTACACTATATTTGCCATCAACCAGAATAAAATCAGGTAACCTGAATGCAGCTGCAAGTTTTTCAATACTTTGCTTCATAGCAAGTAGCGAAGCCTGGTGAATGTTGTGACGATCGACTTCTGATGGCGACAAGATACCAATTCCCGAGGGGGCATCAATAGAATTCAGATAATCCAGAATCTGTCTACGTTGGGCTTCGGTAGTTTTCTTCGAGTCGGTAAATAATTCAGTAGTGCAGTCAGCTGGGAGGATCACTGCAGCAGCAACAACGGGGCCGGCAAGCGGACCTCGACCCACTTCGTCTGTGCCGCAAATGTATGAAAAACCACGTTTTTTTAGTAGTTTTTCATGATAGAAATTATCTGTGAAGTCTGAAACGGTCGTCTCAAATAACTTCATCAGTAATCATTTTCCAGGGCACGGAACCGTGCCCTGGAATTTATGATGCAATACTCTGGGCAAGAACGGCTTAATGGATTCCGCGTTCACGAATACGTGCCGCTTTGCCTTTTCTATCCCGCAGATAGTAGAGTCTGGAGCGCCGTACCCGACCTCGGGTGACCAATTCGACTTTTTCAATTCGTGGATTGTGAAGGGCGAAGGTTTTTTCAACACCGACACCATTGGAGATCTTTCTGACGGTGTAGGAAGCATCCATATTGCCACGCTTGCGTTTGATCACAACACCTTGAAAGACCTGAACACGCTCCTTGCTCCCCTCAATAATGCGAATGTGCACTTTTACGGTATCGCCCGGTCTGAATTCAGGGTGATCCTGCCTCATCTGTTCTTTGTCTATTCTGTCTATAACTGTACTCATTGGTCGTCTCTTGTGTTGAATCTTTTCTATGTTTGAAAAAAATTATACCTTTGTCTGGGTTAATTGCCAAGCAGCCGATCAAGTATGATCGAAACTGCTGATCGGACGGAGAGATGATTGTAGTCGCCATTCCCTCTGATCGGCGGCAGTATACCATCGCATTCATCCAGTATTTCCTGTGCTAGTCCGTGCGCTGTCCCGAATACAATCAGAACGGTACGACTGTTTGTCTCTGCTTGTTTGAGAAGCTCACGATAGCTGATCGTTTTTTCCTGCTGCTGGGCACTGGTGGCGATTACCAGTGGTAATGCACCATCTTTTTCGGTAATGCGCTCCACTGCCTGCTGCAGACTCTCGACCGGTTTAATCAGTTGCAGCGCTTGTCCTCGAACAGGATTGTATTCGGCTCCGTGTCCCTGGTGCCAATGTCCGGTTATCTCACCAATCAATGCGCGTTGATCTTTGAAAGGCGTCGCTACAAAATAATTTCTGACTTCGTATGTTCTTGCCGCTCGGGCAATATCATGCAAGTCGAGATTTGTTACCGCCGAGCCGATGATTTCACCATTTTTGTTCACCACAGGATGGTGAATCAGCGCAATATCAACGATACAGTCAGTTAATGCCATTTTCGTTCACCAGCTATCTCCTCTTCAGCTGATTAACCTGCTCAAGCAGTCCTGCACGTTCGAGCAACAGCGATTCTGTGCTGTTAAAATCCTTGGTCACAATGAGGTCAGGACGCTTTTTTAGAGTCTGGGTGACCGCACTGATGAATCGATATTCCTTAATTTTCTGGTGATCACCCTCGAGCAGCACATCCGGCACCTCATGGCCGGAAAAGTTACGTGGTCTGGTGTATTGCGGATGTTTCAACAGACCGTTGCTGAACGTATCATTGAGGTAAGAACCTGAACAGCCGAGTACCTCGGGGCAAACTCTGGTCACTGCGTCAATGATAATCATCGCACCAAGTTCGCCACCTGAGAGGATATAATCACCAACTGAAATCTCATCATCAACACCATATTGGGCGAAGCGTTCATCAACCGCCTCGTATCTTCCGCACACGAGAATCAGATGAGATTCCTTCTGTAATTCCATTACCAGCTTCTGATCAAGCGTTCTTCCTTGCGGACTCAGCAGGATGGTCCTGCCTCCGGGGGCACGATCTTTTACCGAATCCAGGGCTCGTGCAAGTGGTTCCGGCTTCATGACCATCCCTTCTCCACCGCCAAACGGTCGATCATCTGTTGTCGCATGCTTATCGGTCGCGAACTGCCTGATGTCGGTAATTTCAATACTGATTTTGCCCTCCCGTTGCGCTTTACGAATAATGCCTTCGCGCAGAGGGGATTCGAGCAAATCTGGAAAAATGGTCAGTACCGAGAATTTCATCAGTGCTCTGCTCCTTCACGCCCACCTTATTTCAGGTTTATCTCCAGCAAGCCTGGAGGAGGGTCGATAGTGATTGCCTGCTCTGAAATTTCAATGATGATTTCATCCACGAGGGGAACCAGGTATTCATTATCCTCCTGGTGAACAATCATGATCTCCTGGGCGCCATTATTGAAAAATCCGCTTACCGATCCAAGCATTGTTCCTGAATGTGCAAGGAATACAACCCGTCCTTTCAGGTCTTCGAGATAAAATTGGTCTTCATTGAGTTCCGGCAGGTCGTCTCTACTCACTAAAACACCCATCTCAGCGAGTAAATCAGCTTCAGCTTTCGTGTCAATTGTGTCAAGTTTTAGGATTACAAAACGTCCCTGGAAACGATGCGTGATAATTTCCAGCAACGCTGTCATCCGGCCGTCCTCAGCTACGAGAGCAAGGCGGCTGTAATTAAAATCTATATCGGGAAGATCATTGAACAGTTTTGTTTTGATCTCTCCCTTGAGCCCATGGGCTTTCACTACCTTGCCGATCAGTAAATACTCATCAGCAGGGTAAGGATACTGCTTGATCATCTTCGGCTGTCGTCTACTCGAGAATATCCAGCCGAGATTTTTTGTCTTCCCTGGAAGCAGAGGCGGAGAGCAAAGTTCGCATCGCACGAGCAGTGCGTCCCTGTTTTCCAATAACTTTCCCGAGATCATCCTGGCCTACGGTCAGTTCAATGGAAACCGTCTCATCCGTCTCTGATATGGAGACCGTCACTTGATCGGGACTGTCTACCAGAGACTCGGCAATATGAGTGACCAGTTCTTTCATCGTGTCTTACTCAGCAGGTGCAGACTTTTTGATCAGGCTTTTAACCGTTGTTGTCGGCAACGCTCCTCTGCCCATCCAGTCTTGCAGCTTGTCCTGGTCGATTTTAATTTCTGCAGGATCCTTAAGTGGGTCGTAAGTGCCAACAATGTCAAGGAATTTTCCGTCTCTCGCTCGCTCGCTGTCTGCCACGATGATTCGGTAAAACGGTTTCTTTTTTCTACCTAGTCTGGTTAATCGTATACGTACTGCCATTCCTGGATATTCCTCCAATAGTTAGTATCTGACATCCTCTTTGTAGAGGCTGCGTGATTATCTTCTCATTCCTTTGGGAACTTTTCTTCGTTTTTTACCGGTCATAACACCGGGTTTGCCTTTCATTTTTTTCATCATTTTCAGCATCGCTGAATATGATTTCAGAACTCTGTTCACCTCAGCTACCGAAGTGCCTGATCCAGCCGCGATTCGTTGCCGGCGGCTGGCGTCAATGATGCGATGATTTCGCCGCTCTTTCAGAGTCATCGAACGGATAATCGCTTCTGTCTTGACCAGCTCTTTCTCATCAGGTTGTGGGGCGTCTTTGAGCTGCTTGAGTTTATTGATACCAGGTACCATGCCCAGAATCTGCTCAAGAGAGCCCATCTTTTTTATTTGCTGTATCTGGTCGAGAAAATCTTCAAGGGTGAAGGCGTTGCGCTGAAGTTTTTTGGCGAGTTTGTCAGCCTTTTTCTTGTCGACGACAGCCTCTGCTTTTTCAATCAGAGTCAGTACATCACCCATACCCAGGATACGAGAAGCGACCCGATCAGGGTGAAAAACTTCTAGAGCATCAAGACCCTCGCCGATACCGACAAATTTGATGGGCTTGCCGGTAACGCTCTTAATTGAGAGTGCTGCACCTCCACGAGCGTCACCTTCCATTTTTGTAAGGACGACACCCGAGATCTCCAAATCATTGTTGAACTTTTCCGCAACCGTAACCGCATCCTGACCGGTCATTGAGTCTGCAACGAAAAGAACCTCGGAGAGATGAATAGAAGATTGAATCTGCTTGAGCTCGCCCATCAGCTCGTCATCTATATGCAAGCGGCCGGCGGTATCGATGATCAGGGTGTCAAGGTTGCGCTCCTGGGCATCGGCAAGTGCCTTGCGGCAGATTTCCAACGGGTTCAGGTCGGTCGTGGAAGGAAAAACCTCAACATCGATTTTCTCACCGAGAACCTGGAGCTGTTCTATTGCGGCCGGGCGGTAAACATCTGCGGGAACAAGGAACGGTTTGCGTCCTTTTGCCTTCAGCATTGCGGCAATTTTCCCGGACGTTGTCGTTTTACCTGATCCCTGCAAACCTGCCATCATGATGACAACGGGCTGCTGGCCATCGAGACGTATCTGTTCGGTATTCCCACCAAGCAGATCAACCAGCTCTTCGTGAACAATCTTGATAACCTGCTGGCCGGGGGAAAGTTTTTGCGAGACCTCCCTGCCGATAGCCTTCTGCGTTACCTTGTCAACGAATTCTTTGGCTACCTTATAATTGACGTCGGCCTCGAGAAGCGCCATACGCACTTCTCTCATCGCATCCTTGATATTCTCTTCTGTCAGGATGCCGTGGCCTCGAAGTTTCTTGAATACTCCTTCGAGTCTATCTGTCAGGTTTTCAAACATAGTGTGTTTGCTTCACTATCTGTTTATGCCTTTCGTCAGGCGAGTATCGAACATTTCTTAAGTAATTAGCTAAATTCACTGGGAAAATAGCATTTTATAAAAATATCTCGGCTCAAAAGAAGTGAAAAATACTTCGATTTTACCCAGAAGTCAAGAAAGATAGGTTTCAGGCACGATTATTTAGCGGATAAGATGGCAGGAATGGTGCCCAATGCTGATTCATCACGGATCATTTGCCGTGGAGTGGGGTCGAAATCCATGGAGCGCCAAATAGACAAGGATGGTTGGCATGAAAAAGAGTATGAGAATAATCCATTTGTAGCGGGTGGTTTCAGAGGAAAACTGACGGGAAAAAACATCTTTGAAAGTGATGTAGAGCAGTATCGCATTAACGACAACACCAATGCCGCAGAGCGTGAGCAGTATTGGCAATTGTCGAGAAGCCGGGACGAAAACCAGAATGAGTGCGAGAAAAATAAAATAGCCTATTGAGACAATAGAGAGAATCTTTTCAATAGTGGTCATTTCTATAAAACAAAGCCTCCGGGTGATGATAGGGCACAATTAATAAACATGGTATTTACGGTAATCGTCAGGACTGATAGTTAGCACACCCTTTGGCAGTGGTCACGGATTTTTGTGTAACAGAGTGTGCAGTGCATCAGCAAGGCTTTCAACCAGGATGGGTTTAGACAGGAAGATATCAATGCCCAACTCGGCAGATTTTTCTGCCGAAAGCTTTTCGCTGAACCCGGTGCATAAAATGATCGGCAATGTTTGGTTTATCGCTCTCACCGCAAGGCTCAGCGCATCGCCTGTAAGCCCGGGCATGGTCTGGTCGGTGAGGAGCAGATCAAACTTTTCCGGTTGTGTATTGAAGATTTCGAAACCCTCAGTGCCGTTTGCTGCCGTAGTGCAGGTATAATTTAATTCTTCAAGCATATTTGAAATCATTTCCCGAAGAACTTCATCATCTTCCACCAACAGGATATGTTCATGTGTCCCTTTGGGGATCACCTTTTCTGAGCTTTTTTTATGGGTGATGATTTTCTCTGTAGTCGGCAGATAGATGGTGAAAGTAGTACCAACATTTTCGAAGCTCTCCACGAAGATAAATCCATCCATCCCGGTGATTATACCATGCACAACGGACAGTCCCAGTCCTGTTCCCTCACCAACCGGTTTAGTTGTGAAAAAGGGTTCGAAGATCCTGGACAGGTCTTCGTCGGCAATTCCTTTGCCACTATCTTTGATAGTGATCAACAGATAGGAACCGCTTTTCAGTCCTGGCTGACGCTGGGGCTCATTTTCAGGAATGTCGCAATGGTCCAATGTCACTTCGAGTACACCACCTGTGTCGGCCATTTCCTGACCGGCATTGGTGCAGAGGTTCATGACTACCTGATGTATTTCTGTCGGATCGGCCAGGACAAAATACTGTCCTGAACTCTTGATATCTTTGTTGATGGTAATCGTGGCAGGTAAGGCCGAACGCAGGAGTTTCAGTGCCTCCTTGACCACTGGCCTGATATCGATCGGTATTCGCTGTTTTTCAGAGGTTCGGGCGAATGAGAGCATCTGCTCAATCAGGTGCATTGCCCGGGTCGTTGCCTCTCTGACTTTTGTTAGTTTGACTGACGGGTCCCGCTGTTTTGAGAGATCAGTGATTGCCAAGTCTGTATAACCCTGAATGATAAAAAGTATATTGTTGAAATCATGAGCAATTCCGCCAGCAAGGGTGCCGATTGATTCCAATTTCTGGGCTTGAGCCAGCTGTTTTTCAAGTTCCTGTTTTTCTTTGGTTGCCCGAATCGTCTCACTGATATTTCTTACAACTACCCTGATCCCAATTACCTGGTGCTTCTCACTCTTTAGAGGGGATATAGACAGGTTGAGGGTGAGCGGGCTGGGTTCAGGTGAAATAAATGTGAAATCTCCAGACTCAGATTGGATATTTTGAAACAGCACAAGATTGAGAAATGATCTTAAAGACCGCTGCGCGGATTCATCCACGAGATCCAGTATATTGCGAGTCAGCATTTCAACTGATGATAGAGAGAATAAAGAACAGAAAGAATCATTGCAGAACACAAGATTTAAATCGTTATCCAGTTCGATATATCCCTCCTGGATGTTTTCCAGAATCTGGCGATATTTCTCCTCGCTGTTCACCAGTTTTTCCTCAGCGACTTTTCTTTCGGTTATGTCCCAGAAAATGCCCATGGTGCCAACAATTTTTTGGACTTCAGATCGGGAGCCGAATTCATAAAGTGGCGATTTGATGACTTTTACGAAGCTTTTTTCTCCACCGATTGATTTCCACTCCTCTTCTATGGCTTCAATCTTGCGGAATGCCATGATGCGCTCATCATCAGCGAGATATTTTTCGGCAAGCGTAGGGGGGTGAATATCAAAATCTGTTTTGCCGATGATCTCTTCTTCTGGTTGACCGAGATTGCGACAATAGTAGTTGTTGGCAAAGACGAACCGACCGGATAGATCTTTTGCATAGATACTCAACGGCAGTGATTGGATAAGGGAGTAGAGCAGACTTCCTCCGTGGACAAGGCTGGTCTGTTCCAGATTCACAAAACCTTTCTGGAACTCCTGCAGTTGATTTTTGAGTATCTCATTCTCTTGGAGTAATTGCTGATACTCAGTAGTCTGTTTGATTTCCATTCGCTGCCTTCACCCCGTCTCTGCAGGTCCATTGCCACTTTGCCGGTAGGTACGTTGATGGATTATAGCATAGGGATGTAATAAATCCATAGCAGCCAGTTGGGAATTTATCCGTCATTGTCCACGGGTTGCGCCACTATTTAATAATCTTATGGTATCGAGAACGATACTTTTACCGGAGAACAGGGCTATGCATCCTGATAACTATGATAAGACTTCTCATTTGGTCAAGGAAGAACCATACTATCTTGAGATCGGCAATGAAGTTGAAATAGGTATAACTGCCCACCAGAAGAAATTACCTCTGCTGTTAAAGGGCCCCACCGGCTGTGGCAAAACACGGTATATGAAATATTTGGCCTGGCGTCTTGGCAGGCCACTTTTTACTGTGTCCTGTCATGATGATTTATCAACTTCTGATCTGGTTGGCAGGTTTTTGATCAAAGGTGAGGACACGGTGTGGGTGGATGGACCGTTGACCAGTTCGGTGCGCAACGGGGGAATCTGTTACCTCGATGAAATTGTTGAGGCGCGTAAAGATACCACCGTGGTTATTCATCCGTTGGCAGATGACAGAAGAGCACTCCCGATTGACAAATTAAGCCAGATAATCGAGGCACCCGATTCATTTATGCTGGCAGTATCCTATAACCCGGGGTACCAGAGTATACTAAAAGACCTGAAACCATCTACCAGGCAGCGCTTCGTCTCCATCAGCTTCGATTATCCCGAACCGCAACTAGAACAGGAAATTATCGTGTCAGAGTCAGGAGTTGACGAATCGATTGCCGCTCGCCTGGTTACCTTGGCAGAAATGACTCGAGGTTTAAAGGAATCAGGGCTTCCCGAAGGTGCTTCCACCAGGTTGCTGATCCAGACTGGGCTGCTTATAGAGGCTGGTATTTCAGTCAGAACGGCATGCCGGGTTGGTCTTGTTGAGAGTCTTTCCGATGACCCGGATCTACTTGGTGCACTCAACGATATGGCAGACGCGGTGTTTTAAATTGCGCAACGTTTTAGAATTGGTGGAAAAGTGAACAGGGACGAGTGCAGGGAGTTATTTCTTGATCTGGTGAAACCGGCTCATCCCAATGAGTGGGAGACTGATGAAGTACTCGATGTTATTGAGGATCTCCGGGAAGTGGAGCAACACTGCCTGTTGGCTCAGGTTCCAGCGATCTGGGCGGTAAGTCATAGTTTATGTTTCAGCTTTTTGCTAAGTGGTCCTGAAAAGCTGCAGCAGGTTGGCTTATCGCAGGTACCGGCGTGGATCAGGGCTATTTTAAACCGCTATGAGGCAGGGGGGTTGGCGCTGGCTCGTGACTATATTGAAAATGTGGAATTACGGTTTCTCGAACCACGCCGCAATGCACAACGTATTTCATTGGCCGAAATCCTCTCCCGATTGAAACTTTTTGTCCACGGCATCGCCGGTCGTGGTGTTGAGCTTGCTGAGAGTCACCGTGCGTGGACAGACACTTCAACCATCTACGTTCCGGAATCACTGGACTGGTTCGATTCAAAAGAAGAGAATAGCCTCTATTATCGGTTTCTTACGGTTCTGCATCTGAGTCTTGTGAAGATAGGAACTTTCAACCAATCGATCACCAGTGGGTTGAGTGGTGAGCAATTGGTCGACGGCTCTCATAATGATGGTGCGCAAAGTATTAAGGAAATCCAGAATCAAATTTATAACTCAACCCAGAACAAGCTATTGACCGAGGATGTCCTCTTTCTGATCCAGATCCGCCAAGCGCTGGGTTATATGAAAGACCACTATCCTGGTTTGCTGAGGAGATCAGTATTTCTCAAAAATTTCTGGTCACAGCGGATGTGCATCGATGCTCCAGCAAACAAAAGTGAGGCAATGGCACTGCTCACCTATTGCTGCTTTCATGCGCTCATCGATGATCAGGATTGTGGCTCACTGTCGCCCGATTCTTTTGCCCTGCCCGTGAAGATTAACTGCCAGAGCGATCTGAGTAACGACCACAATACTATTGAATCGATCACCAGGTACCTGATGTCCGATTCCAGTGATTACACCCGCCCTGCAATTCTGGAGCAACTTGGTTACCTGGACCTCACTTCCGGAATGAAGGAGCAGTTCCTTCGAAGGGAGGCGCTGAAAAAGAAATTTTTACTCGTGATTCCTTCCTTTTTGTCTGAGAAAGCGCCAGAAAGTCCGGAGAATCGTTTCGATTACGTAAAATCATCGCCAGAAAGTGATCTTGCACTGAAAAAAGATAAAGATGGCTCGTCTCGGTCTCATAGAAGCAAGTGGCAACTGGAAATAAATTCAAAGGTTGTAAATCTGGGTCCAGAGATTAATGAACTGCTTGATGAAATCAGTGCAGAATATGGCGCGATCCCCCAAAGCTATGTGAACCTTCTTGCTGGTCTGGGTGGGGGCGGGCATCATCAGAGAGCGCGAGAAAAGGATGAAAGTGAGGAAATAAACCAGGGTGATGGAATACAGGTGGATGAGTGGGATTTTCGCAGGAACGGATATCGGAAGAACTGGAGCACCGTTATCATTAAAACGATACAGGAAACGAAAACAAGTTTTACCCAGCAGGTCCTTGAAAAACAGAGAGGGGCACTAAGCAGGATCAGTAGAGAATTTGAAATGATGATGATCCAGGAACAGTTTGTCAGACGACAATCTGAAGGTGCAGATATTGATATTGATGCCCTGGTTGAGGCCCGGGCAGATCTCAAAGGTGGTTCTCTGGTGAATGAAAACCTTTATACCAGATTAGCCAGAAACCACAGAGATATTTCCACCTGCTGCCTGGTTGACATGTCAAATTCAACCGAGGGATGGGTGGGACAAATTATCAAGGAGTCCTTGGTGCTGCTTAGTGAGGCTATGCATAAAGTAGGGGATTCTTTTGCCATCTATGGGTTTTCAGGAATGAGGAGATCGCGCTGTGAACTCATGCCAATAAAACGATTCAAAGAGCCCTATACAGAGAATATTAGAACTCGTATCGGCTCCATTATGCCGCGGGACTACACTCGTATGGGGCCGCCAATACGAGTGATGGCACAGAAGCTCAAAGAGATCTCATCGCGCTCTCGTTTATTGCTGGTAATTTCGGATGGCAAACCTGAGGATTATGATGATTATAAGGGGGACTATGCCATTGAGGATACCCGTAAAGCACTTTTGGAATTGCGGGGGAGTGGTATTCATTCTTTTGGTATTACCATAGACCGTCAGGCCCATGAGTACTTACCGCATCTTTTTGGTCGTGGGAACTATGTTTACATTAACAACATAGAACGCCTCCCATCGAGAATTTCTGAGCTTTACCGAACACTGACTAACTGAGATACTGTTATCGAAAATGGAGACCAGATATGGCTGACCCAAATTCCAGTATTATTGTCGAATGTGGATCATGTGGTGCAAAGAACCGAATCCCTGCAAAAAAGCAGCACCTAAAGCCATCATGTGGTAAATGCGGCGAGAACCTTTCACTTATCTCAAAGGCAATACCGGTCGGGTTGGGGGATCATGATTTCCAGCAATTTATTTCGAGTGTTTCTCAACCAATTCTGGTTGATTTTTTTGCCCCGACCTGTGGTCCCTGTAAAATGTTGGCACCCGTGCTTAATCGTATTGCACGTGAATATTCGGCCAGACTGATTGTGGTAACGGTCGATACCAGCAGCCACCCGGGAACAGCGATGCATTATGATATTCGTGGCGTACCGACCCTTTTGTTCATGAAGGAAGGTGAAGTCAAGGACCAAATTGTCGGTGCCCCGGACGAGGCTGTACTGGTGGGGAAACTGGATCGCTTTATTAGGGCAAATTAAAACCTTTGCCGATAAAACTCCTCTAGGAACTGCCGGCGCCATCCCTGAGTGAGTTTTGGTGGGAGCGGGCTGCCGGGGTTGTTGATATTTTTAGCCAGAAGTTTTAACTCGGTTACAGTGCCCACGAGCTGAGGATCTACATCCTGCAGATCACATTTGAGTTTGATGAATTCGGTCAGTCGATCGTATACTTTTTTTTCTGGAGCTTTTAGTCGAAGAGATTTATGAATCGACGGCAAATCCTCTTTTTTCAGTTGATAGCCGGTCTCTATTGCTTTGATGAGCCCGGTGCCATAGCGGTCGACCTTTTTGTTGGAAAGATGTGAGGACTGCCTGAGGTCCGAGACTGATCGTAGTTCATCTCGAACAATTGCTATGAGCGATTTATCATTAATGATATGACCGCGTGGCTTGTCAAGGTGCCGGGCTTCCTGCTCCCGCCAGGCTGCAAGTTCGCGCAGTACCCCGAGTGAGCGACTCGTCAATGAGGCGGCCCCGGCAATCTTCTTAAACCGGTCAAAGTCACTGATACCAGTATAAAACTGAGGGTCGTCGAACTGGGACAACTCATCTTTTAGCCAGTCTTTAATTTCCGGTACGATAATTCTGGTGAGCAGAAGAATTCTGGCCGCGCGCAGGTACCTTACATCGTCAAGGGCGTAGTCTATTTGATTAGGATCAAGTGGTCGATTCAGCCAGTTTGTCCGGGTCTGGTCCTTTGGTAAATCGATATCGAGCAATGCTCGTATCATATTTGCCAGGGAGATGGTGCAGGGTAATCCCGAAAAACCGGCAGCGATTCTGGTATCGAAAACATTCGTTGGGATGCACTTTGTGACTCTGCTCAGTATTGCAAGATCCTGGGGTGCATCGTGGAAAATTTTGATCACCCGTTTAGAGGTCAGCAGTTTGGCGAGTGGCGTCAAATCATCGATTTTTATCGGGTCGATGAGGTAGCACTCTTCATCTGAAAGGGCAATTTGAATCAACCCAAGTTGCGGATAAAAGGTTCGTTCCCATTTAAATTCAGTATCAAGTGCGACACTGTCGGCATGAATTGCTCGATCGACGAGCTCTGAGAGTTTTGCCGGGTTATCTATCATAGAAACCTTTATCGTCTTGTCTGGTTATGGGGGAACAATAGCCTGCCGATTGCCTGTCTGGTACTCTGACTTTCATGCTCTAATAAAAAATAGATTTTAATTCAATATTTTCTTTACTTAGGCGATAAATAGTAACGTATATTGTTGAGAAGTCCCATAGAAGTATGACCATCATGGTACTCCATCCATGCGATTCAGATAAGAGGTGATAAAATCAGCCGCATCCGCTACTATCAGGCAGCAGTGGAGCTTCCAAGAGGTGACAAAGAGGATATCGAATGATGGTGCTGAGCTGATGCCATATTATATTTTTAAGCGGATTCTGCTGATGTTACCGACCCTGTTCGGTATTATGCTTATCACGTTCATCGTCACTCAGTTTGTTCCGGGAGGCCCTGTTGATCAATTAGTCTCGGAATTGCAACATCAAAGTGGTTCTGGTGGTGAAATCAGTACAAGCGCTACCCCATACCGTGGGGGAAGTGGACTGGATCAGCAGAGGCTTAATGAATTACGAGCCATCTACGGATTTGATAAACCACCCGGACAGCGTTTTGTCACCATGATGAAAAACTATTTGCTCTTTGATTTCGGGCAATCCTATTACCACCAGAGAAGTGTTGTTGACCTGGTCGTTTCCAAAATGCCGGTCTCCATGTCACTTGGACTTTGGAGTTTTCTGATTGTGTATGGGGTATGCGTACCTTTGGGGATTAAAAAAGCGGTTTCAGATGGGAGCCGGTTTGACATAATCAGCAGCACGGTGATTCTTGTCGGATATGCCATCCCTGGTTTTGTTCTGGCGATTATGCTTATTGTACTTTTTGGAGGGGGAAGTTTCTTGAATATTTTCCCACTCAGGGGAATCGTTTCAGACAATTGGCGGGAGCTCAGTCTTGTTGGCAAGATCCTCGATTATTGTTGGCATATGGTCCTGCCGGTCGTGTCCAGTGCAGTGGGTAGTCTGGCAGTGATGACCATGTTGACTAAAAATTCGTTTCTGGAAGAGATTTCCAAAAATTATGTCGTCACTGCCCGGGCAAAAGGACTTGATGAGCGCAAAGTGCTTTATAAACATATTTTTAGAAACGCCATTATTCCTATAATTACCGGGTTTCCCGGCTACTTTATCACCGCATTTTTTACCGGTAGTCTGTTGATAGAAACCATCTTTTCGCTCGATGGCATGGGGTTGCTTGCCTATGAGTCGGTAATGAATCGTGATTACCCGGTTGTTCTGGGTTCGTTATATTTTTTTACGATTATCGGGTTGGTAAGTCGACTTCTTTCAGACCTTAGTTACGTTATCGTAGACCCGCGTATCAGTTTCGATAGTGTTGATTGAATGGTTGCCCAGGAAAATAAAATGATGCAGTCTCCTGGCAGAAAAAGGTGGCGAAAGTTTAAAGCTAACAGGCGCGGGTACTTCAGCCTTGTTATCTTCACACTCTTATTCTGCTTCTCCCTTTTTGCCGAGTTAATCTGTAACGATCGTCCGCTGCTGGTTGTTTATCAAGATGAGCTCTACTTCCCGGTATTTAAAATCTATCCGGAAACAACATTTGGTGGTGTTTTTGAGACAGAAACCGACTATGGAGACCCTTATTTCATCGAGTTGCTGAGCAATGAAGGAGATAAAGTTATTTTTGCCCCGGTCAGATTCAGCTTTAACACGATTAATTATGCGATTGACGGTCAACTCCCTTCACCTCCAACGAAACGGAATATACTGGGTACCGATGATCGTGGACGCGACGTATTTGCCCGTCTGCTCTATGGCTTTCGACTCAGTGTTATCTTTGGTTTACTGCTTACCGCTGCAGGGATGGTACTTGGTATAATCGCCGGGGCGATACAGGGTTATTTTGGTGGGAAAACAGATATTCTTTTGCAGCGGTTGATCGAAATCTGGAGTTCCATGCCCGAACTCTATTTGTTGATCATTTTCGCTTCAATGTTCAAACCGAGTGTGATGCTTCTGTTTGTCCTGTTAACGCTGTTTGGCTGGATGGGCCTGGCTGACTATGTTCGGGCTGAATTCTTGAAAGGAAGAAATCTTGATTATGTAAAAGCTGCGAAAGCGCTTGGTGTCTCCGATCCGATTATTATGTATCGGCACCTTCTGCCAAATTCCATTGTGCCGGTGATCACCTTTCTGCCTTTTCGACTCTCTGCATCCATACTGGCCCTTACCAGTCTCGATTTCCTCGGCCTGGGTGTGCCCCCCAGTACTCCCAGCCTCGGTGAACTCCTGGCCCAGGGTAAAGCCAATATAGATGCCTGGTGGATATCAATCACCACAATTGCGGTATTGGTTGGTACGTTGATACTCTTGATTTTCATTGGTGAAGGGTTTCGGGAAGCATTTGACCCCCGCAAAAAGTAATGCTTTAAAAATATAACTATAAAAGCACGTTACAAACAAATGTTACCAAATATAATATTTGGGTGAATCGGTTGACTTTAGTTATGGATGTTATATTATTCAGCTGTCAATAAATAGAAACTCTGAAGCCCGATAGGATAAACAGAAAGAATATTCTATTAACTCTCTGGCCAGATTGTGGCCCCAGGCGCATCGATGAGCTCCTCAACTAGTGATATCTTCCATGTGATCTTATTGGGAGAGAGGCTACCCTTTCGAGTAAGCAGGTATTATAGTTATAGTGTTGCAATAACAGGGTTGATAGCATGGTGGTCTCCGTAATTCGGACTGCAGCGATGCCCGATGGTGAGGTAATGTGGCCATTCGTTGATTTTACATCGATCGGCTGCCGGCGAAACCTGTCTCAAAAGCTGATTCGATTCTCAGCGGATCAGGTGAAAGACTATGAATAAAATCATTCACATATTTATTCTGGCGATATTTCTTCCTGCAATACTCTTCGCAGCGGAGCCGGCGGTGAATGTTTTGAATACGTTTCCAGATCTTCTTGGGGACGATCTGGAGCCACAGGAAACCGAATTACTCGATGAAGATCCATTCATTGCTGACCCTGATCTGTACCTGAATGATCCGATATTCGAGGATGACTTTACCCTTGCCCGGACGCAGGACACCATCAGTGATCCACTCGAACCGATGAACCGGTTTTTCTTCGAAGTGAATGACATTCTCTACTTCTGGGTCTTAAAACCGGCGAAAACCGGGTACCGGTTTGTTGTCCCGTATGAGTTTCGTCTTTGTGTCGGGAATTTTTTCAGTAATATATCAGCACCAATCAGATTCGTTAACAATGTGCTCCAGGGGGAGTTTGAGGACGCTGGTGTAGTGCTTGGCAGATTTATGATTAATTCAACGCTGGGGGTCTTTGGCCTTGGTGATCCTGCAAGCGTTGATTTTGATATTGAGCCAAGGGAGGCTGATTTTGGACAGACCCTCGGAAAGTGGGGAGTTGGAGAAGGAGTCTATCTGTGCTTGCCGGTTCTCGGTCCCTCCAGTCTCCGGGATGGCGCCGGATTGCTCGGTGATGTCTACCTGCATCCGGTGACTTATTATGCAGCGGGAGATATTGGAATAAGTGCGGGCTATTATGTGGTTGATAATGTGAATGCCGGCTCTCTCGGTACTGATGTCTATGAAGAGATCACCCGAATCGCCCTTGATCCCTACGTGGCAGCACGCCAGGCCTATTATGAATATCGAAAGGCCCTGATCGAAGAATAAGGTGAAATACTTTTGGAGATAACTATGAGCAAGTCTATTGGCAAATATAAACTCTTACCTGTTTTCTTAACGTTATTGTTGCTGATTAGCATGGGGTTTACGACACAGGTTAAGGCGAATGAGAGCGGTGGTCCGTCCGGTTCACTCAAACCCGTGCTTGATGAGCTGATTTCTATTCTGAGTGATGATGGTTTGAAGGGCGATAATATGAAGGTTGAACGGCGTCAGAAAATCATGTCCTCAATTGCCAGTGGGTTTGATTTCAGAGAGATGTCCAGACGCGTGCTTGGCAGGACCTGGAATGGTATCAGTGAAGAGCAAAAAGATTATTTCGTTCTCCAGATGACCAAACTCCTTGAAAATGTTTATATCGGCAAGCTCGAATCGTATTCTGGGCAAACCGTTGAATTTGTAGGTGAAAGGATTAAGGGAAATCGTGCTCAGGTCACGACACTGATAGAAAACAACGGTGCTAAACTTCCCGTGCACTATATTATGCAGAAGGCTGGCACCACATGGATGGTGTATGACATTAACATTGAAGGTGTCAGCCTGATAAGAAACTATATGGAACAATTCAAGTCCATTCTGCGCAATGAGCAGTTTGAAGGACTGATCAAAGTCATTGAAGAGAAAAATAAATCATTCCTTTAGTCAGCAAAGTGGATGAGAGCGTGGCTCACCACTTCTGGCAATTATTATCCTGAGTGTTAGGGGGAGGCAGTGGCCGGTCTTCCCCACCGGTAGAAGCGATTGCACGAATAAGCCTGGTTCTTGGCTTTTTTTTCTAGCTAAATTTCGAATTATTGATTAAATGTACTTCCTTTGTCTGCTCGTAGGACAAAGGAGTATGTAATAGATGGAAATCGCATTCAGTGACGTCACAGAGGATGGACTCAGCCTGACCATTGATAATGATGGCTGGTTTCCCCATGAAGAGATTGGGCTGACTGCACCGGTAGAATGCTCAATTGTCGTCAAGAAAATTGACAACGATTCTGTTAAGGTAACTGGTGAAATGAAGTATGTCACCCAGTCCACCTGCGACAAATGCTGCCGGGATTTTGAACAACAGATCAATCTGGACTTTAATTACGATTGTACCGTCAGAGAAGATGAGACAGCATCTTCTCAAGACTCTGAGTGCACAGAAGAAAATTACGAAAAACTTTTTCTAGAAGGGCCGGTCGTCGATATCGACGCTATTCTTCGAGAGCAAGCAATTCTTGGACTACCGGTAAGAAACATTTGTTCCAGTAGCTGTCTAGGATTGTGTCTCGGATGTGGTGCTGACCTCGATGCACAGAAATGTCAGTGTGGTGAACAGGAAAAACCATCACCTTTTTCAGTGCTCAAACATCTGAAAGGAAGATAGAGCGATCGAAAGCCCATAGGTTTACGGAGGATAAAATGGCATTACCCAAAAGAAGACACTCACGTTCCAGGACCAGAAAGAGACGGTCCCACGATGCTCTGAAAGCTCCCGGACTGATGGTCTGTCAGGACTGTGGTGAACCAAAAGAACCACATAGACTCTGCGGAAGCTGCGGTAAATACGCAAAAAGGGCGGTATACGTCCTTGATGAAGAAATATAGAGGAATTTGTTTTGCAAATAGCCCTGGATGCCATGGGGGGAGACCATGGTCCACAGGAGTTGATTGCCGGAGCAATTCTTGCTGCAGATCAGTTCGATACCGATATTTGCCTTGTTGGTGATGAGCAACTTCTCAAAAAGCATTTAGAGTCGATTTCCCCCCAACAGAATAGTGTGTCTCGTCTGAAAATCGTTCATGCTGCTACCTCTGTGGGCATGGATGAAAACCCGGTTGATGCGATCAGAAAGAAGAAAGATTCTTCAATTATGGTCGCTTTTGATCTGGTAAAAAATGGCGAGGCCTCAGCGGTGGTAAGCGCCGGAAACTCTGGTGCGACACTTGCCGCCGGAGTGCGCAAACTTGGCCGCTTGAAGAATGTAGCACGGCCGGGACTCGCCTCCATCTTTCCCACCATGAAAGGCCCGGTTGTGGTCATGGACGTTGGTGCCAATGTCGAGTGCCGCCCGGTGCATCTCTATCAGTTTGCCGTTATGGCATCTGCCTTTTCAAAATTATATGACGTTGATCGACCACGGGTTGGCCTGCTCACCATCGGAGAGGAGTCAGGTAAAGGAAACAGCCTGGTAAAGGAGACCTATGAACTTCTTGAGCAAAGCGATCTAAATTTTATCGGCAACGTCGAGGGGAGGGATGTGTTTCAGGGTGATGTCGATGTCATTGTCTGCGACGGCTTTGTCGGAAATATCTGTCTGAAAATCAGTGAAGGACTGGCTGAAGCACTGATGAAAATGCTCAAGGATGAGATTGTAAAATCTAATTTTGCCAAACTTGGGTATCTCCTTGCCAAGCCCGCCTTTGATAAGTTCAGAAAACGCGTTGATTATGCAGAGTATGGTGGTGCTCCACTCCTGGGGATTAAGGGAACGGGTATCATCTGCCATGGTAAATCCAATGCCCAGGCAATTAAGAATGCTATATCCGTTGCAATAGAAATGGAAAAACTAGGTATCAACGATTTTATATCCAGAACGCTCAAACGCGGAATAAGTAACAGAGCTGAGGCTATCTGATGGGAACGGTAATATTAGGAACAGGCTCGAGTCTGCCAAAAAAGACCATGTCCAACTTTGATCTGGAGCAAATTGTTGACACCAGCGATGAATGGATAAGAACACGAACGGGCATAGAAAACAGAAGAATCGGTGGGAAGGGAGAAAAGACCTACCAGCTGGCCGCTCAAGCTGCTCGAAACGCATTGCAGATGGCTGGAGTGGAAGCTTCTGAACTCGATCTTATTGTGGTGGGGACCATAAGCTCACACATGATCATGCCTTCGTGTGCTTGTTATGTTCAAGCAGAAATAGGTGCAGACAATGCATTTGCATACGATGTTAATGCTGCCTGTTCGGGTTTCCTGTATGGCCTGGATATCGCAGATAAGCAGATTCGTGCGGATCGCCAGGCGAAAATTCTGGTCATTGGTGCAGAAACCTTGTCCACCAGACTTAATTGGCAAGACCGTAATACCTGTATTCTTTTTGGGGATGGTGCCGGGGCTGCAGTACTCGGATATTCTGAGGAAGAACAAAGAGAAATCATTGGCACGAACCATCAGTCGGATGGTTCGCTCTGGGATTTGCTTTACATGCACAACGCACCGAGTATGAACCCCGACCTGCGTGTTGAAAATGACGGTGACTCGGTAATCGTTATGGAGGGCAGAGAAGTTTTCAAACATGCGGTGAAAGCAATGGAGGACTCGATTACGGGTCTTTTTGAGAAGACGGGTTTGGGCATCGAAGATGTTGATTTAATGATACCTCATCAGGCAAATATGCGGATCCTTAATAAGGTGATTGAACGTTTGAATTTTCCTATTGAGAAGGTATTTCTCAATGTCAAAAACTATGGGAATACTTCTGCTGCTTCAATACCAATTGCACTCGATGAATCAAATCGCGATGAGAAGATGAAAAGAGGAGATGTACTACTCTTTTGTGCTTTTGGTGGTGGTTTAACATGGGGTTCCACCCTGCTCAGATGGTAAACAGGAGAACTGTTATGGAACATTTTTTAAACGAAGAACAACAGATGATTGTGGATATTGCTCGCCAGATCACTGATGAACGAATTATTCCACAACGTGCTGAACTTGATGAAAAACATGAATTTCCCCGCGCTATCTTAAATGAAATGGCCCAGGCCGATCTTTTTGGTATTCCGATACCGGAGGAATACGGTGGCTTTGGTGGAAGCTGCATGGACATTGTTTTGCCTCTTGAGGAAATTGGCAGGGGATGCATCGGTGTTGGCACTGCCTTTGCCGCCAGTACCCTTGGTATTTACCCAATTATGATCAGTGGTTCCGAGGAAATGAAGCAAAAGTATCTGCCCGATGTCGCAACGGGAAGTAAGTTTGCAGCCTTTGGCCTGACCGAGGCAAATGCAGGTTCTGATGCCTCCGGTATTCAGACAACGGCTGTTCTGGATGGCGATGAGTGGGTCATCAACGGAACCAAGCAATGGATTACCAATGGCGGTGAGGCCCAGATTTACACGGTTGTGGCGATGACAGATAAAAGCAAGGGACCGCGTGGTGCCTCAATGTTCGTGGTTGAAGAGGGAGACCCGGGATTTTCTTGTGGACCCAAGGAAATTAAAATGGGTATCAGGGCTTCTTCTACAACAGAGCTGATTTTCAAGGATTGCCGGATTCCCAAAAATCGACTCATTGGCAGAAAAGGAACCGGTTTCATCACGGTAATGAAGACCCTGGATTCAAGTCGTCCCGGCATTGCCGCACTGGGTGTCGGATTAGCCCAGGGAGCACTTGATATGGCAGTAACCTATGCTAAGCAGCGTGAGCAGTTTGGCAAGCCGATTATCGGATTCCAGGCTGTACAACACATGCTGGCCGACATGGCAACGCAGATTGAGGCAGCCAGAGCCCTGACCTATGCCGCAGCCAAGCATATCGATGCACATCCCAAAGACATGTCCAAAGTTTCTTCAATGTGCAAGGTGTATGCAACAGATGTGGCAATGAACGTTACGACAGATGCGGTTCAGGTTATGGGAGGCTACGGTTATATGTGTGAATACCCTGCCGAAAAAATGATGAGAGACGCCAAGATTTTGCAGATTTACGAGGGAACCAACCAGGTCCAGCGTAATGTTATTGGTCAGGAACTCAATAAGGAATATACCCGCTAGATCGGATTGTTTTTAACGTTTAGATTTCGTACGGATGGTTAGATGAAGATAATTGTATGTATTAAACAGGTACCGGATGCCAAGGATGTACGCCTTGATCCCGAGACCAATACCCTCGCTCGCGAAGGGGTAGAATCAATTATGAACCCGTATGATCAGCACGCTCTTGAGGCTGCAGTCAGCCTCAAGGAGTCGTGTGGAGGATCTGTTACGGTGCTGTCTATGGGGCCACCGCAGGCTCAGGAAGTGCTCAGGCAGGCAATTTCTTGCGGGGCAGATGATGCAGTGTTGGTTTCTGACCGTGCGTTTGCGGGTGCCGACACCTGGGCGACCGCATACACGTTGGGTAAAACTGTTGAGAAAATTGGCAATTTCGACCTGATCATATGTGGCAAACAGGCGATTGACGGCGATACTGCCCAAGTTGGCCCAGGCTTGGCAATGCGGCTTGGCATCCCCTATGCAACCTGTATCCAGAAAATTCGCTCAGCGGATTCTGAGTCCATTGTATTCGAGAGGATGATGGACGAGGGATATGATGTGCTGGAGTCTGGCTACCCGCTTCTGCTCACGGTTGTAAAAGATATCAATGAACCTCGAGTACCCTCGCTCAAGGGCAAAATGAAAGCAAAGAAGGCTGAAATTGCAGTTATGGATGCTGCTGCTATCGGGGCCGAGGCTGATTGTATCGGTCTGGCAGGATCTCCTACTCAGGTAGTTAAGGTTTTCCCCCCTGAACCTCGTGGAGAGCGGGCAATGTTATCAGGGTCAGTGGATGAGCAGGTGGAACAGCTTGTCGACAAAATAAAGCCATATCTTGTCTGAACGGGAGATCGAGAATGTTAAAGATTGATGAAAAATTGTGCATCGGGTGCGGGATTTGTGAAAACCAGTGTCCGTTCGGTGCAATTGAAGTGGTCGATGGTATCGCAGTTATTGGTGACACCTGCACCCTCTGTGGTGCCTGTGTTGAAGAATGTGAAGTAGAGGCCCTGGAACTAGAAGATACGGGGCTAAAAAAACAGGACGATCTTGAAAGCTGGTCCGGCGTCTGGGTCTTTTGTGAATTCACCCATGGTGAGCTTGCGCCTGTATCCCTGGAACTTCTTGGTGTTGGCAGGAATCTTGCTGATAGTCGCGGGGTGCAGCTCAGTGCAGTGCTCCTTGGACACCTTACAGAGAACACAGCCGATCAACTGATCGCCCACGGTGCTGATCAGGTATTTCGTGCCGATAACCCAGGGCTTGAGTTGTTCAGTGATGAGATCTATGAAAAAATCCTCTCCGATCTGATTCTTGAAAAGAAACCCGAGATAATACTGGCTGGTGCTACGGCTATTGGCAGATCATTTATCCCTGGCGTCGCAACAACGGTCGATGCCGGGCTTACTGCAGATTGTACCCGTTTGGAGATTCGTCAGGATGACGGTGCGCTCATGCAGACAAGACCAGCATTTGGTGGCAATATCATGGCTACCATTGTCTGTCCGAATACACGACCTCAAATGGCGACTGTCAGACCAAAGGTTATGAAGGCGCTGGATCCGGATGATAGACGAAGCGGCGACATTGTTGATATAATGCCAACAGCTCGTCAGCTGGTCAGCCGAATCAAAGTGCTTGAATCAGTAAAAGCCCCGCAATCTAATGTAAATATCCAGGAATCAGATATTCTGATCAGCGGAGGACGCGGACTGGAGAGTGAGAAAGGGTTTAACCTGTTACACAAGCTGGCAGAAGCGCTCGACGGAAAAGTTTCAGCTTCACGTGCGGTTGTTGATGCCGGTTGGATTCCCTATCCACATCAGGTAGGGCAGACCGGAAAAACGGTTGCTCCGAAACTTTACATTGCATGTGGAATATCTGGAGCAATTCAACATGTGGCTGGTATGCAGTCGTCAGAGACAATTGTTGCAATAAACCGAGACAAGGATGCGCCAATTTTTAATATCGCTGATTTTGGGATCGTTGGTGATTTGAACGAGGTAATTCCTAAACTCATTGCAAAAATAGAGGAGAAGCGCGGGTCATGAGTCAGCAAGATAAAATCGCCTTGGTAACTGGTGGGAGCCGGGGAATAGGACGGACGGTTGCGTTAAAGCTCGCTGTGCAGGGAGCACGGGTCTATGTCAACTTTGTCAGCCGGTCTGAAGCAGCTGAGGAAACGGTTGCGATGATCGAAAAGCTCGGTGGACAAGGTGAAATCATTAAGTTTGATGTTGCCGATTACTCTGCCACACAAGAGGCGGTGAAAGATCTGGTGTCAAACGATGGACCGGTAGATATTCTTGTCAATAATGCCGGTATTACGAGAGATAATCTGATTGCCCGAATGAAGGAAGATGAATGGGATCAGGTTATGGATACGAACCTTAAAGGCACTTTTAACTGCTGCAAAGCGGTTATCAAGCAAATGATGAAAAAACGCTGGGGCAGAATCATTAATATCAGTTCTGTAGTGGGGTTTTCCGGTAACAGTGGGCAGGTCAACTACTCAGCGGCAAAGGCTGGTATGTCTGGCTTGACTAAATCTCTTGCCCGCGAGTTTGCCTCACGAAAGGTGACGGTAAATTGCGTGGCTCCCGGCTACATAATCACTGAGATGACCGAGGCGATCTCGGATGATGCAAAGCAGAAAATGCTCAGTGAAATTCCGATGGGAACACTTGGGGTTCCTGAGGATGTTGCTGCTGCCGTTGCTTTTCTGGCCAGTGATGAGGCAAATTATATCACCGGCCAGACGATCCATGTAAACGGTGGGATGTATATGTAATACTATGGAATAGTTAGAACTATTTCATGCGGTTAAATTAAAGGTTGCAAAAAGAAGGAATTTGTTAAAAAGTGGTGAGCTCAATAACGCATATCACTTATAGCGAGTGGCGGTGCTCAGTAAAGAACTTCAAGACAAGAAAGCTATAGACGATCAAGGAGAAAGTAAAATGGCAATAGATCAGGAAATGGTAGATATCATTGTGGAACAATTAAGTGTTGAGAAAGAGAAAGTAGTCCCTAATGCTTCTTTTGTAGATGATTTAGGCGCTGATTCTCTGGATCTCGTTGAATTGATCATGGCGATGGAAGAAGAGTTTGATATTGAAATTCCGGATGAAGACGCAGAGAAAATTACCACTGTTCAGGATGCGGTTGATTATGTAAATAATCTCAAATAGATTGAGCTTTATCGCAGTGCAGTAGTTTTGTTTATGGCGTATGAGGGTGAGGAGGTCATGTGATGTCTAACCGCAGAGTAGTTGTTACCGGAACTGGCTTAATAACGCCACTGGGGACAGGTGTCAAAAAGTCCTGGGAAAATATCTGCGCGGGAGTAAGTGGAATCAACCGAATTACTCGCTTTGATGCAAGTGAATTTGTGGTTCAGATCGCGGCAGAGGTTAAGGATTTTAACGCCGAGGATTATTTCGATAAAAAGGCGGTGAAGAATCTTGATCTCTTTGTTCAGTATGCAATTGTTGCTGCCCGTATGGCGCAAGAAGAGAGCGGGCTTGAAATAACCGAGGAAAATACTGGACGAGTTGGGGTCATTACCGGTTGTGGAATGGGTGGTCTGCCAACAATTACCGAGCACCATGAAAGAGTACTCGATAAGGGGTACAAGAGACTCACACCGTTTTTTATACCCCGGGTGATTCCCAATATGCCGTCGGGCCATATCTCGATGGATATTGGTTCAAAAGGGCCGAATCTTACCCTCACCACAGCCTGTGCTGCGGGAACTCATGCTGTGGGGGAGGCCTATCGACATATCAAGTATGGTATGAGCGATGTGATATTTGCAGGAGGCGCCGAAGCAGTACTTTGTCCACTGGGTATTAATGGTTTTTCTGCGATGAAAGCGCTCTCAACCCGCAATGACAGTCCTGCAGAAGCTTCCCGTCCCTTTGATAAGGATCGTGATGGTTTTGTGATGTCTGAAGGAGCGGGGATACTGGTCCTGGAGGATTATGACCATGCCCGTAGCAGGGGAGCTGAAATCATTGCCGAAGTTATCGGGTATGGTGTGAGTAGCGACTCATACCATATTGCGGCTCCGCCGGAAGATGGTGAAGGGGCGGCCAGAAGTATGCGGATGGCTCTTGAGGATGCACAGCTCAACCCAGAGGATGTTGATTATATCAATGCGCACGGTACTTCGACACCGCTCAATGACCGGTGTGAAACGGTTGCGATCAGGAGTGTCTTCGGTTCAGCGGCAGATCAACTTGCGGTAAGTTCAACCAAATCGATGATTGGCCATGTGCTGGGAGCTGCAGGAGGTATTGAAGCAGTGTTCACGACCTTGGCCCTACGGGACCAGATTGCCCCCCCCACAATCAATCATCACACTCCAAGTCCAGAGTGTGATCTTGACTATGTGCCTAACATCGCACGGAAAATGGACATTAAGGCTGCCCTGTCAAACTCCTTCGGTTTTGGTGGTACGAATGGTGTTGTTGCCATGAAACGGTTTGATGGGTAACCGGGCAGGGAGCGGATATTGGATATGAAAATAGCAATCGGCTCTGATCACGGTGGTTATCGCTTGAAAGTATATCTCAAATCCTTACTTGAGGAATTGGGATATGAAGTGATTGATGTAGGCTGTCAGTCAGAATCGTCCGTCGATTATCCGGATTTCGCCTCACTTGTCTGTGAATCTGTTTTGACAGACAAGGCGGGAGCTGGGATTCTCGTGTGTGGCACCGGAATTGGTATGTCAATGGCTGCCAATCGTCAGCCCGGAATCAGGGCAGCACTTTGCCACAATGAATACACTGCCCGGATGAGCAGAGAACACAACGATGCCAATGTACTGTGCCTTGGAGAACGGGTTCTTGGTACAGGATTGGCGGAATCAATAGTTAGAACCTGGTTACAAACCACCTTCGCCGCCGGCAGACATGTGACCCGCATTGAGAAGTTTGACAAATAATTCTCTTTGACGATCTCTTCGCTGGACTGTTTCTAAAAGATGGAGCAGTCCAGTTTTTTTTGTGAACATATTTGGTGTGATTGCTATAGTGAACAGCAATAAATGGATTCACAATTTCTGCAAGAGGTGCTTGACTCACTCTTGTCTCCGCTCATTATAGGAGGGCTCTATGAAATGCCCCTATTGTGGTCACCTTGATAACAAGGTAATTGATTCCCGATTAAATAAAGAAGCAACGATTACCCGCAGAAGACGATCATGTTTATCATGCGATCAGAGATTCACTACATACGAACGCCTTGAAGTAATGATGCCGGTGCTGGTTAAAAAGGACGGACGCAGAGAACCATGGGATCGGCAGAAGATTGTGGTTGGTCTTGAGAAGGCGTGTGAGAAAAGACCGGTCAGCCGGGATACGATTGATCTGTTTGTTGATGAAATCGAACATAGCCTCCAGGATCTTGGTTCAAAGGAAGTACCTTCAAGTGTAATTGGCGAGTGGGTAATGGAGAATTTATCCAGACTTGACGAAGTAGCGTACGTACGGTTTGCCTCCGTCTATCGTCAATTCAAAGATGTGAACGAGTTCATGGATGAGCTGAAAACACTTCTTGATTCGAGGAACGAGGAGTGAAACTGAGCGGAGCAAAAGACCAGAGCTATATGCGTCTGGCGATCAAAGAAGCTCGCAAAGGACTGGGACGCACATCCCCAAACCCATCTGTTGGGGCGGTGATTGTGAAAGATAATGAGGTGGTTGCCCGTGGGTATCATAAAAAGGCTGGCACACCGCATGCCGAAATCAATGCACTGGCAGCAGCAGGTGAGCTTGCCAAAGGCGCAACCATGTATGTGACGTTGGAGCCGTGCAATCATTTTGGGAGAACTCCGCCTTGCAGCCAGGCACTTGTCAAAGCTGGCATTGATCGGGTAGTGGTCGGGATGTTGGATCCCAATCCGCTGGTTGCCGGTTCAGGTATCGCTCATCTCAAAGAACATGGAATTAGCACGATGACGGGCATCCTGGAAGAGGATTGTCACGATTTAAACCGCCCGTTTATTAAATATATTACTCGCTCCATACCGTGGGTGATACTCAAAGCAGGGGTAAGCCTTGATGGGAAATTGTCTTTTGTTCGAGGCAGCGGAGGGGCTGTAACTGGTCCAGAATCTCATCGGGCCGTTCATCGACTCAGAAACAGGGTAGATGCTATCCTGATTGGGCGTTCAACTCAAGAGATCGATAATCCGTCACTGACGACCAGACTTCCAGGTCGAAAGGGCAGAGACCCGGTCAGGGTGGTCCTGGATTCAAATCTCATCATCAGTGAGTCGGCGAAAATACTCCATCTCACCTCAGAAGCTCCAACGATACTTTTTACCCAGAAAAATGTTGATGCAAAAAAGGTCGCACGTCTTGTGGCTCAAGGTGTACAAGTCGAAATGGTACCGGTTGATTCAGGGGGTGGTTTGTCACTGAAGTCTGTATTGCGCAATCTTGGGGAAAGAGGGATTACCTCAGTACTTGTAGAAGGTGGAAGCAGGGTGCATGGTTCATTTTTGCGGTATCATTTGATAGATGAAGTGCAATTATTTTATGCCCCAGTTTTTGCGGGTGATAATGGTGTCTCGTTGCTCAGTGGTTTATCGGTGGACGGCGGCAGGAAAGATGCGATAACACTTGAGAGAATAAAAGTGAGAAGATATGGCGATGATGTCATGATTTCTGGCCTGATTTCCACGGATCGTCATTAATAGTGACTGGAGCCTCCACCCAAACTAGATGATTCCAAGTTTCTGAAGATTTTGTATAAAATCTTTCGCTGCTGACAAGTCTTTAAAGCCGATGTGTACGGTCACATCATCCTTCTCAAATGATTGACTCCCGGTAATTGCAATTCCTTCCGGCACATTCAATTCTTTCACTTTTTTTTCAAACAAATCATTGGCCCTGCTTAGATACGGATGACTTAACTCGAACAATCGATCAAAGAGCTTTTGGGTGAGTTGGGGGAGATTGCGATGCTCAACAAGGAGGAAAAATTCAGCAAGTTCTGATTTAAAAAAGTGCTTGATTCCCGAGAGATCAGGACCTAGAATGATCTTGCTCATCTCAAAAAAGGTACGCTGTCGATTGTGATTCAATGAGAAGTCTTTAATGATTTGATAAATGAACCGCTGTTCCTCCAAGCCAAGTCTTATTAACTCGTAGGCGGTCTTTTCAGAAAGTTCAGCATGATGGATCGAGCTGAGCAGCACAGGGTCAAGTTCAAGAAGCGCACTACTCGATTCCAGCTGTTTGTACGAGCCAATATTCAATCCACCAAAAAATCTTTTGCGTTGTTTCTTCTCCTTTATGAGTTGACCACTCATGATGAACAGGCGTGCTTTCATGACCGGGCTCAGCGGGCTATCGGAAACGATCTGTTCCTCTACGATACGCTCAAGGAGTTGCATCGGGTCGGAGGAATCGGTCAGGATTCTGCAGGATATTCCCGTAACCCTCTGCTGTGCTGCTGCCGCAACTCTTCTATATCCACTGACAACTTCAAATGAACTAGCTGAACCGACCCGCCGCACCAGTGGGGGAGTAATGATACCGTGACGGGCGATAGATGCTGCAAGTGTGTCTTTAATCTCCTGGATAGGGAGATCACGGTGCAGGCTCCACTTACCATCATTAACGATTTGCTCCAGTGGAATTGTTTTTGTAATGATTTCTTGAATCATAAAATCAAAAAAAGCTGTTATTGCAAGCACCTCAGTGAGAGCTTGCAATAACAGCTTTTACCATTCGCAGGAGAATATTCTCTCTGTGCTCTTCTATATGCGAGTTGCGGAATTCTAGCGGTTAATCTTGTCCCTGAGAATTCCTGATGGCTTGAATGTTACAACCCGACGTGCATCAAGGGTAAGTTCTTCACCAGTCTGTGGGTTTCTCCCCCGTCGAGCATTCTTATCTTTGACATTAAATTTACCAAACCCACTTAGGAGCAAGTCTGAGCCGCTAATCAAAGATTCTTTTGATAATCTGAGAAAAGCCTCTACGGAGTCTGTTGCCTGAGCCTTGGTCAGTCCTTCATGGTTTTTGTATACCTGTTGCACGAGGTCAGCTTTTGTCAGCGTCATATTCTCCTCCAAAGTTATTATCTTTTTCACCTGTACATGATTAATCATATACGTACGAAAAAGAATGTCAATGGTATCAGGTGATTATTTTTGTATATCAGTCCCTGCTCAGAGTTTACAAGCCGCCAGCCATCTGGAAAATCGGTAAGTACATGGAAACGACAAGACCACCAATCATTCCACCGAGAAAAACCATCATAAATGGTTCAATCATGGCAGTGAGGTTTGATACCGCCTGATCAACTTCTTCATCATAGAAATCAGCAATTTTCTCCAACATGGTATCAAGTGCACCAACGGATTCACCGACATTGATCATCTGGATTACCATATTAGGAAAGACGCCGCTTTCTTCAAGTGGTTCTGCAATAGGCCGACCTTCAGCGATCGAATCGGCAACGCGGAAAACAGCTCGTTCAATAACTTTGTTACCGGCAGTTTTTGCGACAACCTGAAGAGCTTCTAATATTGGCACGCCACTTTGCAGCATGGTGCTTAAGGTTCGAGTAAACTTAGCCACCGCTACTTTTCGAATGAGTACACCAACGACAGGCATAATAAGAAAGGCCTGGTCTATCCTGAGTCTACCTTTTTCAGTTGAATAGACCTTCTTGAATATCCAGACAACCGCAATGACCGGTAGGACCATCCATATAAAATGGTCCTTGAACATATTGCTCATGGTTACAACAATCTGGGTGGGAGCAGGTAACGCTTTGTCCATCTGGGAGAACATCTCCTCGAATACCGGAATAACAAAGACTAGAATGACGATAAGGATCAGGATCGATATCGCCAGACAAATAGCCGGATAGGTCATCGCTCCTTTTACTTTCTTTTTCAAGGCCATGGCCTTTTCCATGAAAAGTGCCAGACGACTGAGGATGGTATCAAGAATACCACCGGTCTCACCGGCTTCAATCATGTTGCTGTAGAGATTGTCAAATACCTTGGGATGTTTCCGCATTGAATCAGCAAAGGTAGTACCCGCTTCAACATCGGCCTGGATCTCTGTCAGCGTTCTTTTGAAGGTGGAATTGTCCTGCTGTTTACTCAGGATCTCAAGACATTGAACAAGCGGGAGCCCTGCATCAATCATTGTTGAAAGCTGCCGGGTGAAGACGACCACATCTTTACCCGTAACCTTCGGTTGGAAAATTGGTATATTTTCGAGTAAATCTTTGGGCTTCTCTTTAACAACCGGATCAGAAATACGCATCCGCTTAACGTGAGCAATCGCCGCAGCCTCATCAGGCGCTTCTACCTCACCTTTTCGTTTTTCACCATACGAATTCTTACCTTTCCAAACATAGATCGGCATGACGGTCTCCAAAGTTCATAACACAATTATACACAGCTGCGATCGGTGATAATGCAACGCCGTTTTAGAAATTATCACAAATCTCATTATATTCCATGGTGTTGGATAATACAAGGGTGGTTTGGTAGGAAATGATAAATATTACCTCTGAGAGCATAAATTGCTGATATATTAATCATTACATTAAAACTCGATAAATGCTCCGTTTACCCGGGTGATTACATGTAAACAGCGGGTGAAGAATATGTCGTTGCAGTTTATTTAAAATTATGATATCAATACTCTCTTTTTGCTGTAACGCACGTTTTTTTGGTGCGTTACTTTGACAAAATTTCCGCCGATCCTTTGAGGGTGCGGCTTTGATTCAGGAGGAGTTACTATGCAGCAAGTAGAAACTGCAGCCAAATATGGTAATGGGGAATTTAAACCTGTTGTTGAAAAATGCGACGGTTGTGAAAGAGTCGTTGAAGAGGCAGGTGAAAAATATTGCAAAACGTACCTGAACCCGTCAGCTAAATGGAAGCTGGGGATCTGCAACTTTGCGACACACGAAAAACCAGAGATTGTTGTTGCCAAGGTAAGGATTAACCCGTTGAAGGCTGCCAAGCGAGCCTCTAAATCCTGATTCTGTCTTTTAGTCGTTTTCTATCCTCCCCCCACTTTCATCGCTAAAGTGGGGGGAGTGTCTTTAGGATCTTCCAACTCCAACATAGTTGAAACCAAGGTCACGCAGGGCTTGGGGTTTGTAGACATTTCTCAGGTCAATAAAGACTTTCTGGTTCATACAGTCACCAAGTCGGGTCAAATCCAATGCGCGGTATTGGTTCCACTCGGTCATTAAAATCACTGCATCCGCTCCCTCGCAGGCTTCATAGGCGTTCTCTGCATAAACAATCCCATCCGGCATTAACTGCTTTGCCTCCTCTATTCCCTGCGGGTCATG
Organism: Desulfobulbaceae bacterium; assembly: GCA_004796425.1. Lineage (GTDB taxonomy): Bacteria > Desulfobacterota > Desulfobulbia > Desulfobulbales > Desulfocapsaceae > MADRE3. Next base: position 61,351 of record QZLB01000008.1, read on the forward strand.
AGCTCTGATACGAGCACCTTTTTCAATCAACGCAGGTACGATGGTCAGTGAGGGGGAATCTCGCATGTCATCAGTTTCAGGTTTAAAGGTGAGGCCAAGAACGGCAATGGTTTTTCCCGCTTCAGAACCACCAAGCATATCTCTGATTTTTTTCACCATGTTAGCCTTCTGAGCTGAGTTTGCCTCAATTGCAGCTTCAACAATTCTTAGATTTTGCCCATTCTCCTGGGCAATTCTCAGCAGGGCAAGGGTATCTTTAGGAAAACAGGAGCCACCATACCCGGGCCCCGGGTGGAGGAACTTGGAGCCAATACGACCGTCCATTCCGATCCCTTTGGCAAGTGAGACAACATCGGCACCCAGGGCATCACACAGGAGCGCCATTTCATTAATAAAGCTGATCTTTGTAGCAAGGAAAGCGTTGGCGGCATATTTGGTTAGTTCCGCGGTCTCGATATCAGTTGTAACGATTGGTGTCTCTTGGAGGTAGAGCGGTTGGTATATTTCATGAAGCACTGCTTCGGCTTTTTCTGACTCTACCCCGATGACGACCCGGTCAGGTCTCATGAAATCGCTGATCGCCGCGCCTTCACGCAAGAACTCGGGGTTGGATGCAACATCAAACTCAGCAGCGGGGTTTTCTTCATTGATAATCCTGGCTACCTGTCGTGCAGTCCCCACCGGCACGGTACTTTTATCTATGATGACGGTATAATCTTTCAGATAGTGAGCCAATTCTCTGGTTGCATCATATATGTAAGTCAAGTCGGCGTAGCCATCACCTCGTCTACTGCTTGGAGTGCCGACAGCAATAAAAACTGCCTCTGCTGAAGCAACTGCCGATTCCATATCTTCGGTAAAGGTGAGACGACCTTCTTTTACATTCTTGGCAACGAGTACGTCGAGTCCGGGTTCATAAATCGGTATCGTTCCACCCTTGAGTTTTTCTATCTTTTCGCTCACTTTGTCGACGCATGTCACGTGATGGCCAAATTCTGCAAAGCAGGTGCCGGTAACCAGTCCTACATAGCCGGTCCCGATCATTGTAATATTCATTTACTGCATTCTCCCCTTTATGTTTTTATTAGAGCGGGTCGTTGGCCAAATATGGCAGTACCAACCCTGATTATCGTAGCACCCTCTTCAATCGCCAGGTGAAAATCGCCAGACATTCCCATGGATAGTTCAAAACCCTCGGCGGGTAGCAACCCTTTTTCCTGTAAGCGCTCGCCAATGTTCCTGAGCGAGCGAAAATAGGATCTGGTTTCCGCTTCATCATCGGTAAAGGGTGGCATGGTCATCAGTCCTTCAAGTTTTAGACGATCCAGACCGTTCACATATTCGGCCAGTGATTCGACTTCCTTCGGATCGATTCCCGACTTCGCCTCGTCATTACCAACATTCACCTGAATCAATACCGACAGTTTTTTTCGATCATCCGGTACATACTTATGTAAAGCTGCGGCAATTTTAGGCCGATCAACAGTTTCTACCATGGCAAAATTTTCAGCTGCCGGTTTTGCCTTGTTGCTTTGCAGATTGCCGATAAAATGGAATGCAACCCGGTCTCCCAGTGCTCGTTTTTTTTCTATTGCTTCCTGCAGGTAGTTCTCGCCGAAACGATAATGGCCTGCTTCGGCAGCCTCAACAATCGACTCTACCGGGAATCGCTTGGATACAGCCACAAGTTTTATTGTATCAGGGTCCCTATTGCATGTGGCAGCTATTTCAGCAATCTTTTTATGGAGTTGTACAAGATTTGATTGAATCATTTTCTGTTTTGGTGGTGTTAATCAAACCCCGTGCGGAAAAGAACCATCGTATTTTCAGCTGTTTGCATAGCTACCGTATCCACAGGGATATTTCTCAATTTAGCAATAAATTCTGCGATGTAAAGCGTGTAGACAGGTTCATTTCGTTTACCACGATAGGGAACGGGAGCGAGGAAGGGGCCATCCGTTTCAATGAGCATCGAATCCAGTGGTATCTGAGCGGCTACTTCCTGAAGCTCGGTAGCATTTTTGAAGGTCACAATTCCCGGGATTGATATCTTGAAATTCATCGCAATCAATTGCAAAGCAAATTCCAGGTTTCCAGAAAAACAGTGCATCACCCCACCTGCTTCAAGTGGTCCTGCTGCCCTGATAATATCCAGGCAGTCAGCATGGGCATCCCGGTCATGTATAACGACCGGTAAGTTCAATGATTTCGCAAGTTCAAGTTGTTGAGTAAAGCATTGTCTCTGAATTGCAGGAGGAGCATACTGTTTCGCATAATCGAGACCGATTTCTCCATAACCGACAACAAGCGTGGGATTTTTTCTTGCCAACTCGGCGATGGTATCAAGCTGATCTGCTGAAACGGATCCCGCATCATGTGGATGAACACCTACAGTGGCCTTGACCATCGGGTATTTTTGAGCAATCTGTACGGCAGCCAACGAACTGGGAAGATTTGTACCGATGGTAATTATTCCCATGATCTTGTTTGATCTTGCCCTTTCTATGACGCTATCGAGATCATCTTGGTACGGTGCCATTTCAAGATGACAGTGTGAGTCTATCAGATAGGTGTGTTCACCTATTGCTGGCAAGGTTTTGCGCTTCTTCAAATATTTATCCTCCAGGCAGCTTTCATAGCAGATTCCCGGGGTCTGTGCAACGGCAATTTTGACCAATCAGCACTCCTTACCAAAAACTAAAATAAGTATAGTTTTCAGATAAATGTTAATAACATAACGGTTGATTAATGTTTTTTTTACCCTTTTTGAAAATTGATTCTGACCCTCTGAATACACTGATAAGTTTCTCTTACTATTTGAAATGAATAGATAAAATCATGCTGCATCACTTTTTCAACAAAGAGGGTTCTTCGTTATGCATCTGATTTTTAATATAAAAATCAAAAAAACAGCTTCAACTCCCCCAAAAACTATCGTATAGTGGTAAGTGTGATAGATGGGTTCGGAGTCTGTAATACATAGAAAGATGCTGAATACACGGTATTATTGATTATTTAGCATCGATAAGAGGTACGCAAAAAACTGCTGTTGCTGAAACAGGTGCGTTGTGCACTCATGGGAGAGAGAAACCGCATTTACTCAAATCGCCAATGATTTATTATCCTTTGAGCGGTTATTATAAGCGGGGAGGTTTCAGTACGGATGATTGCAAAAAGGACAAGTCAATTAAGGTAATTGGGGAGCCGGTCGATCGGCTAATAATTAATGTGAGGAAAAAGGCATGAATTACGGAATTGTCAGTCAGGAACAGCTTGAACAGATAGATACGATTCTCTCTGATAAGCTGATAAAGCTGGGTGTTGACTGTGTGATCATTATTGATATGGCTGGAAACATCATTACAGCAAAAGACAATGGTGAGAGTAAATACGATGTCTATTCTTTTGCTGCCCTGGCTGCCGGTAACTTTGCAACGGTCGATGCTATGGCAAAACTCGTTGGGGAACAGGAGTTCTCCTTACTCTTTCATAAAGGGCAAGATTCCAATATCCACTTCAGCAAGATCGATGATGAACTGCTGCTTATCTCGATGTTCGGCAAGGAGATTTCATTGGGTTTCTTGAGACTTAATGTGGTCGATGTTATCGAGAAAATCAGACAATTGTGGAACAAAAAGTAAATTGTCGGCTGAGTTTAGTGCACCAAGTGAATCAAACGATTTATAGGGGGTATTGAGTTGAGCTTTATCAACTTGAAAGAGAAAGTAGTCCAGGTCAAGATCGTCTATTACGGACCTGGCAGGTGTGGCAAGACCACCAATCTTGAATATATTAATAAAACCTACCGGAAACAGATTGTCTCTGAAATGGTCAGTCTGAAAACGCATGGAGACCGGACGCTATTTTTTGATTTTCTGCCATTTGATATGGGCAAAATCAAGGGCTATGATATAAAAATCCAGCTCTATACGGTACCTGGTCAGGTTAAATACAACGCTACCCGGAAACTGGTTCTCAGGGGGGTAGATGGCATCGTGTTTGTTGCTGATGCGATGGCTAAGCAACGGGAAAAGAATATTAGGTCCTTGAATCAACTTCATGAGAATCTGCAATCCTATAAGGAATCAATTTTCAAAATCCCGCTGGTAATGCAGTATAACAAAGTGGATTTGAAGGAACACGGTATCCCCATCCTAACAACGGATGTACTGCAGAAAGATCTGAACAGTAGACTGAAAGTTCCTCATTTCGAAGCGAGTGCCATAACGGGATATAATGTTGCTGCAACATTAAAGAAGATCATTTCCTCAACCGTTATTTCGATTCAGAAAAAATTACTCTAGAGAGAAGGCACGGTGGAACAGTATACAGACAGCCAATATGACGATGACTTAACTGTAGGAATGGAAGATTCCGAGGAATCTTTTGATACTGGGTTTGTCGATTTATTCGAGCATTCAAGCGATGACGAATCTCCTATCGCACGCCTGAAAACAATAGTGCTGTCCATTGACTGGGAAATTAATGACCAGGTCCTCACCCAGTTTAACGACGAGCTGCTGGCCCTGAAAGATACCTGGTCAGATGATCAGGTTCGGCTTGTGTACGTGCAGGCGCTTGAAAAAATAAGCAAATATATATATCAGCAAAAATCTGAGGCCCATCCAAACGCTATCAAATTGCTCTTAACCTTCTATTACGACTTGGAAAAAATTGTTCTCGATGATGACCTCGATGAAGAAGAAGTGAAGGAGATGCTTCGAGAGGATGTGAGAAAGTTTGAGCAACTTAAGCAGCAGATCGGCACCAGTGTGCAACCTCAGGAAGGCGGTGATGAATCACCAGCCTCATCTCTTCCAGGTAAATCGATTTCGGAAATGGGTGATCCCAGTCCAGTGTTGTTTGATTTGAAAGCTTATATATTGGGCATGGATTGGGAAATCACTGATAAGGAGCTTGGTGATCTCGGGAAAGAAGTAAGCAGACTCGAAACAGAGTTTGCCGGTAATAAACCACGATTGTTGTTTCTGCAGGGAATCGGTGCACTTGGTGGTTATATCAAGTTGAAAAAAAGCAATGCGCACTCAGATGCATTCAAATTGCTTTACTCGTTTTATGAAGGGCTAGAAAAAATTGTTGAAACCGATTTGAGCCGCGCAGAAGAGAAAGAAATACTCCTGACAGAAGTTGAAAAATTTGAGCAATTCAAACAGACGATTGCCTCTACTATTACACCTGAAGGCCTCACGGCCGATGCCACCACCGATGATGGTTCAACTGCGGGTGCCGGAGAGGATGTGGTCGCACCGGCTTTTGCTGATGTGCCTGATGAGGTCCAGGGCTTTCAAGCGGAACAGGAGGCAGCAGAGCTTGAAGGTGGTGACTCACTGGATGTAGAGAGTAAACTGGAGAATTTCTTTTCCGATGAGGAAGCAGTTCAGGAGGACAGCCCAGCTTCAGCACTAGTAGAAGAAAGTGCACCATTACCAAAAGAGGCGCTGGAAAAAATAGATTCCTTCTTTGGTGAGGAAGGCGAAAGTAATGCAGCGGCCTTTTCGGTAAGTGCAGAGGAAGCACTTCGAGGCGTTGACGTGGAGACAGAGGCGGATGACGATTCCGATGAGGAAGCGCTGCCAACCCAGGATGATGGCATACCGTTGCCGGCATTATCAGAGTCTGAAGAAGAGGATGCACAAGGCTTTAATCCTGATGTTGATGATCAAGCACCGCCTGAAGCTGAAGAATCTCAGATCGCCGATTCGGTTGGCGATCTATTTGAAGAGGAAGAACCGGACACCACAAGTGCGGCAGAAACAGCGCTTGCCGGTGTTGATGTGGAGACTGATGCCGACGATGATTCTGATGAACCTCCTTTACCACAGATGGATGATGAAATTGCACCTGCGTTATCCTTCGAGGAAGAGGAGGAAGAGATCAGTAGTGATGACGAACCGTTACCAGGAGATATAGAAGACCGGCTTGATGCGTTCTTTGACGGTGATGAAGAAGAGGTCCTAGCACCAGAGATAGGTGATGAAGATAATTCTGAACCGGTTCTCGATGAGGTTGACTCATTCTTTGACGAAGAAGAACCGGATACCCTGATGGCTGAGAGCGAACCATCAGAAACGGAGCAGGTCGCAGAATCGGCTGAAGTGGAAAGTGAAATTGAGTCGTTCTTTGGGGATGATGGCAATGAATCAGATGACGATCTGTTTAGACAGGCAGATGAAGAAGTCGTTCTTGAGCCAGAATCAGCAGAAGATGAACCACTTGGATTAGACGCAGATTCTGAAGAAGTGTCAGAACCGCTTGATGAAGAACCTGCCTTTACTCTGAGTAATGAGGAACCGGCAGAGGAGGTCGTTTTTGAGGCTATCGCAGAGGATGATGAACTTCCTGGTGAAGATATTCCTGTTGCAATTATTGAAGAAGATGACCAGGACCCAGAGAGTCTGGTTTCAAGTTTTGGTACTGGATCTGACGAAGAGGAGTTTTTCGCCTCCATTGATGAGCGGGTTGATGAACCCGGAGAATTTCAGATGGAAATTCTCGACGAGTCCGATGATCTTGAAGATGGCATATTAGCAGAGGCCGCAGAACCCATCGCGGATACAGCTGAAGAACTCGATAATGAAGTTGATGAATCAGAAGAAGAGATTGGTGATCCTGAAACTGCAGCTCTGATTGATGAAGATGAGGATGATGAAGAGGAATTCTCGTTTACCTCCGATGATCCACTGGCCGACTTGAGAGCCGGAATTGCTTCTCTTGGTATCGAGATCAATGATCAGATTATCGAGGGAATTTATAGTGAAGTGAACAGCCTGAGGCATCGGCTGATGACCAGGCCTGTCGAGAAGACCTTCCTGCAACTTCTCTCTACTATCGTACAGCACATTGGCCAATATCGATATGAGGCAAGTGCCGAGGCGCATGGCTTGCTGCTTTCTGTCTTTGACAAGCTTGAGCTAGTGCAAAACGCTGGAACAGAACATGAGCAGGCGCAGGAAACACTCCTGGCGGAAACCTGCAAAGTACTCCTCTGGCAGCAGAAGATGCTCGACCGTCAGGCGGTTAAGAAGGGCGATCAGCTTACCTTTATTGCTCCTGTTAGATCTGAATCATCAGAAGAAGCGGAAGCGGCCAGTGTTGAAGATGTTGAAGAATTTTTGAGATCTGAAGAACCTGGTACGGACGACTTCAGTGCAGTTTTTGAACCGGTAGATGATGATGAAAGTCCGGTTGAAGCAGGTTCTCTTGAAGAATCTGATTTTAATGCGGTATTTGAGGAAGTTGCCGAAGAGACAGAAGAGTTAACCACTGAGCTCGACGAGGAGATTGTTCAACCGCTTGAGGCCAGTGAAGAGATCGATGAGCTGGTGGATACGGAAATCTCTGGAGATGAAATTGATCTACTCAAAGAAGTGGAACGCGAACCTATTCCTGTGGAAGAGGGAGATGAGGCACCATTGGCCACTCTCGTGAAAAAGGAAATTGAGGCGCTTAGAGAATCCCTCCGTGATGAAATTCGTGAACTGAAAGAGCAGCTTAAAGGCAGAGATTAACGAAGGTACCATAAATAGCGCTTTAGCAGAAAAGGCGTTTCATCTTAAATGATGAAACGCCTTTTTTTTGTTATCCATGTCCATATAATGCCAGATAGGTCAGCACCCCATAGCTGGTCAACCAAATCAAGGTCAGATTTAGAAGGAGTTTACAATTTCTGGCATCTCTTCGTAATAATAATAACATGAAGACCAGAGCCATAGGCGTTATTACACCGGCAATAAAGGGATGAATGTACCTGAGCAACTCTTGTAGACCGAGAAAAAACCACGGTCCAGTAATATAGAGCTGCCCCAATGTATCCGGATCCAGAGGGGCGGCTACGACACTGCAGAATAGGACCGTGAGGCCAAGAAGGAGTAGATGGTTATGGGGGGGGACAGTATATTTGCGAAGGTGCTGCCAGGCGAGTATCAAAAACAGAATGTCAAAGGTAATGACATGATGAAGATATACTCTTTGCAAGCCATTTGCTTCAATAGAGAAAAGCAAATTATTGAGGAAAGTTCCAAAGATCGGTACAGATACGACGATAGATTCAGCAATCATACCAGCAGAAAAACCGGTTGTATCCGCTCTTAAAACGTACCCGGTGAAGAGTAGAAGCAACGCCACTGGTAGGGTAAGCACTAGGTAAATTCGCTGTTCGGTAGAGAGTTCTGATACTTTGTCATAAATTGCAATATAGTGAGCCACACCGAATAGAAAGAACAACTGGCTTGAATAGAAATGGAGTGATCGAAAAAACATCCCGAACGGTACCGTCAGGTCGAGTGATGCACTTGAATAATATGGCGCTTGCAGGTTGTACTGCAAGCCAACGATTACTCCTGAGAAGAGTGAAAGATACAAACTGACCAGACTCCAACTCCCCCAGGGCAAGATTTTAAACGTTCTGACGCTCGTACGAATAATGGTCATCTGCTGTCTAAGTTATGATAACGGTAATTGATTCTTTATCCAAGTTACGTGTTACCTTGTAGTGTTTGAGTTGTTTGTCGGCGGGACCTCTCAGCACCTTGCCGGAGGTAGAAAATCTACTCTGGTGACAGGGGCATTCGAGATAGTCTTCTTTTTCTCGGTAGTTCAGCTTACAGCCAAGGTGGGTACATTTCCTGGAGAGTGCCCATGTCTTCGTGGGATTTGAGAATACGATGAACCTGTCCTGAATTAAAAAGGTGGTGGATGTCGGATTGAAAGGCAGTTCTATGCGTTCCGGTTTTTTGGGAATTCGATGACTGAGAAACTGATACACCGGATAGAAGAGCAGAATACAACCGATCAGGAGAATACTCCTTCTCTCAGATCTTTTTTTTTTATAAGCGATAGGCTTCATGGGACCGTGCTGTTTTTACGATTGGTATTTCAAGATCATCTGCTGATGGACATGTTCTGGCACCATATCACTTATATCACCACCATGGCGTGCCGCATCTTTGACAATTGAAGAGCTGATGTAAATCCATCTGAAACCGGGCATCAGAAATACGGATTCAACTGAGCGATCGAGTTTTCTGTTCATCAGGGCAAGCTGAAATTCATAGTCGAAATCTGACACGGCTCGTAAGCCACGGATTATTGCCCGGGCCCCACGGTTAGCAGCATACTCGACAAGCAAACCTCCGACAGTGTCTACTTCGACACGCGATCCTGCAGCGTTGAACGATTCCTCTATCATCTTAACTCGCTCCTCAAGAGAGAATAGAGGAGTTTTGGCTGGATTGATCGCAATGGCAATAATGATCTTATCGAAAAGATTTAATCCGCGATTGATGATATCAATGTGTCCATTGGTTATAGGATCGAAAGTACCGGGATAAATGGCAATTGATTCTCTTGGTTGTAAATCAACTGTTTGTTCCATATTCATGGCCTATAAGTTTTGTGGTTGTTCACGTCGATAGAGGTGTATGGCACTGTCACCATATATTCTTGTCTCAATAATCTGCAGCGTAGTTAATTGGGAACTGTTCAGCACCACACCTTTAAGTTCTTCTACTATTACCAATACTTCTTGGGAAAGAATAGCACTATCATCAAGAAACCCCAGAGTCATCTGCGATAACCCCAGATTATAAGGCGGATCTGCTAAGACCAGATCAAACGGGTTATCAGCAAAAGATTGCAGGATATGCTGGCTTAACCCTTTTCTTAAATCTTGTTTAATAACTAGAAATCGATCGGAGCTTACCGGGATTAATGAGATATTCTTTTTGATAAGCTTTAGTGCCAAAGGATCATTCTCGATAAATACGACGTACTTAGCTCCTCGACTCAGTGCTTCACATCCCAGTGAACCGCTGCCGGAGAAGAGATCAAGCACGGTACTTCCATTGATTCTGGTACCAATAATAGAATAAATTGCTTCCTTTACCCGATCGGATGTTGGTCTGATGCGAGCGCGACCTGGTGATGGTGAAAAGAGTTTTCTTCCCTTTGCTGAACCGCTGATTATTCTCACGTCATTAGTACTCTGTTAAATCTTCACATTAATCTCGAATAACAAGAAGATACGGAACATTCTCTTACCCAAGCTTCCTTTCTATAATTCAGAACGCGATGGAGTGCAATGATCAAATGTCTACCCATAAGGCATTTGCCTCGGGGCAGATTTATCGAATAGAGAGGACTTGCGATGTGAGAGCCAATTAGACGGCAGTGATGACAATGTGTGGAGCATCGACTACCTGAGAGAATGAGGTATGATAAAACCCCACAGTATATTTGGCGGATGAACGGTTACTCGTGAATTTTCCCCTCGTTAGTGGAAGATCGAACGCCTGATTTGATTTTGTTATACGCCGCGAGAACCGGTCCGGACGCGGTATAAAGTAAGAAGAGCGCAAAAATCATTACTTCAGGCTCTGCTGCAACCGTGACAAAGAGCAGGAGTGAAGCGACGAGAAGTTGAAAGGTTTTTGTTCTTTTTGAAGATTTCTTAAAACTAAAGTATCGATGATTCGAAACCATCAGATAGGAGAGCAGGTAGACCAGAATCAACAACGAGATATGACTTACATTACCCTCGATACCAAGAAACCCGCAGAAAAGCACACTAGAGGATATCATTGCAGCGGCAGCCGGGCAGGGCAGACCGACAAAATCGGTTGGTGCGTTCTCGTCTGCAGCTTGGGTATTAAAACGGGCGAGTCGCAAGGAGGTCGTTGCCACATACAGGAAACCAGCTAGCCAGCCATACCTGCCATAGGGTTGCAGCGCCCATAAATAGGCAAGCAAACCCGGGGCGACGCCAAAAGAAACCATGTCGCAGAGCGAATCAAGTTCGGCCCCAAAGGTTGATGTCTGTCCGGTCATTCGCGCAACTCTGCCATCAAGTCCATCAAAGATAGCGGCAATCAGTATTGCATAGGCGGCGGTCTGAAAATTGCCTTTGAATGCTGAAAGTATAGAGTAGAAGCCGCAAAAAAGACTGGCGATAGTAAACATGCAGGGAAGCGGATGGAACTTGGCACTGATTTCTTGATTATTTTCTGGCATGGATGCTCATATTTCGGAGGTTGATTGTTCTCTGCACTATACGAAAGACTGACGAAAAAGGCAAAAGGAGTATGCTTTTTCAATTCAGTTCAGCAAGGATGGATTCACCTGCACGTACCTTTGAACCGACCTGAACCTGCAGTACTGCATCTTTTGGCAGATAAATATCAACCCGTGAACCAAACCTGATGAGACCAAAACGCTCTCCCCGGCCAATCAGGTCTCCTTTCTCGAGCCAGCAGACAATTCTGCGTGCGACGAGACCGGCGATTTGCACAAAGATGATACTTCTGCCTGCTTCATCTTTGACGGTAACGGCACAATATTCATTTTTGAGATGGGCATTTTGATGATCAGCAGCTAGAAATTTCCCTGGCACGTGATTTACACCTGTTACCACACCCTTAATCGGCGAACGATTTACATGGACATTAAACACATTCATAAAGATCGAAATCTTAACCATATCGACATCTGAAAATCGACTGTCAGACACCTGGTCGGCCAGAATTACTTTCCCATCTGCAGGCGAGACAACTGCATTGGGTACATCGGGTATGAACCGTTCAGGGTCGCGGAAAAACATAGTGACAAAACTGGTCACCACCAGCAGCAGAACAGTCGTCCATGTAAGACCGAGCAGGGCAGAAACCATGGTGAGGAACGCTGTGTATAAAATGAAGGGGATTCCTTCCTGGGCAATAGGTGCTTTTGGGGTAAGCATATAGTAATTATTTGTTTTTTCCAGCCCGGCCAATCGCTATGGTACCGGTTCTGATAATTTCCTTGATGCCGATCGGCTGCAGAATTTCAATGACAGCTTGAATTTTTGACGGTGAACCGGTGACTTCGACGGCATAACTTTTGGCACTGACATCCACAACCTTTCCACGAAATATGTCGATAACCCTGAGTACTTCCGCCCGTGTATGAGCTTCAGCCTTGACTCGAATCAAAACCATTTCCCGTTCCACAAACGATCCCTCTGAAGCATCGGTTACCTTTATGACATCAATAAGTTTGTGAAGCTGTTTGGTGATCTGTTCGATGATATTATCATCTCCCCTGGTAACAAGCGTCAGACAGGAAACATCTTTTTCCATGGTCTCGGCGACACAAAGACTTTCGATATTGAACCCACGACCACTAAACAGGCCGGTGACCCGGGATAGTACACCGGGTTTATTCTGGAGCAGAACTGAGAGGGTATGTTTCATTTATATCACCTTCACCTTTCGTTGGAGTCAGAATTAGACAAGGAGCATTTCAGTGGTTGCCTTACCGGCCGGAACCATCGGATAGACACCTTCTTCTCTGGAGATTTCAAAGTCCATCAAAACAGTGTTATCGGTCGATAGGGCTTCCTGGATGACTGCTTTCACGTCACTCTTCTTGGTTGCACGTAGCCCTACGGCACCATAAGCTTCCGCCAAGGCAACGAAGTCAGGAGCGACATCCATTACTGTTGAGGCATACCGTTTTTCATAAAACAACTCTTGCCATTGACGGACCATGCCAAGGAATTGATTGTTAAGAATTGCTATTTTAATCGGGCAGTTATACTGCTTAACCGTGGCCAGTTCCTGGATGCACATCTGGATGGAGGCGTCACCTGCTATGTCAATGACGGTCTTTTCAGGCATAGCCATTTTTGCACCGATCGCTGCCGGAAAACCATATCCCATGGTCCCCAGACCGCCTGAAGTAAGGAAATGACGCGGATGGGCGTAGCGATAAAACTGGGCAGCCCACATTTGGTTCTGTCCAACCTCAGTTGTGATGATCGCCTCTCCATTCGTCAATTCGTCGAGCATTTCAACAACGTATTGTGGCTTGATGATATCGCTGTCATCTTTTTGGTAAGTCAGGGGATGCGCTTCCTTCCACGAGTTAATCTGTGCATGCCAATCACTAAACGCTTCACCTCTGAATTCTGAGACGGTCGAGCTGCTGTTTTGAAACCATTTCAGGAGTTCAGCCAGTGCACGCTTACAATCAGATACCAGGGGAACATCAACTTTAACGTTTTTGCTGATCGAGGTGGGATCGATATCGATGTGAATTATCTTGGCATGGGGCGCAAAGGTTTCCAGGGTCCCCGTGACCCGATCATCAAATCGGGCACCAACAGAAATAAGGAGATCACACTGAGAGACGGCCATATTTGCCGTATACGTCCCATGCATACCTAACATTCCCATGGAAAGATCATCGTCACCAGGATAGGAGCCGAGACCCATCAGTGTCATCGTGACGGGCATGTTGAGGAGTTTGGCCAGATCGCGCAGTTCCTGGTAACCATCAGAGAGGATCACTCCTCCCCCAACATAAAGAACCGGGCGTTGCGATTGGGTAATCAACTCACCAGCTTTCGCAATTTGTCCGGGATGAGGTTCATAATTTGGCTGGTAGCTCTGCATTCTGAGCGGTTTTTTATCATCGAATTTCACTTGTGCCTTGATTAAATCCTTCGGCAGATCGACCAGCACCGGCCCCGGTCTGCCGGTACGTGCGATGTGAAACGCTTCCCGCATTACCTGAACAAGATCTTCTTTTCGGTTAACCAGAAAGTTGTGTTTTGTACAGGGTCGGGTGATTCCGACAATATCTACTTCCTGAAACGCATCATTGCCAATCAACGGGGTAGGCACCTGACCGGTGAGAATGACGATAGGAATAGAATCAAGGTAAGCAGTCGCGATACCGGTGACGCCGTTGGTGGCCCCAGGACCCGAGGTCAGCAGGGCGACCCCCACCTCACCGGTCGCTCGCGCATAGCCATCTGCCGCATGAACAGCAGCCTGCTCATGGCGAACAAGTATATGTTCGAGATCGGTTGCATCCATAAGTTCATCGTAAAGATCAATAACGGCACCACCAGGGTATCCGAAAATTGTCTTAACACCTTCTTCGCGAAGGCAATTGACAACGGCTTGCGCGCCGGTAATCGTAGTCATGATACATCCTCAGTTACATTTTTCGTTTGCTGAAGGTCAGGTTTTGATGATAAACCTGTAAATTCAGATGGGACCTCGAAATATAAATTTCTCTAAAATAGATGTCAACCAACATTACTGGATATTAAATAATTCCGTTTATAGCAGCTGGGATAACCATTTCGTGGTAACAACTACTATATAGTAATCATTTCAGGATGCGGCTTTAAGGAAAATTGGCCTTGACAACCACAGAGGTGCGGGATTACCTTGGCATTATGATAAATCGAGAAGGAGTGAATTAGGATGTCTACCGCAACCAACTTACAAGTGATACTATTACTAGGGCTGCCCGATAAGAACGCGGCCCGAGTCAGGGACTTTTAGGTTTCAAAGGTTCGGAGTTTTCAGGCCGCGGTTCAAAAGACCGCGGCCTTTTTTTTTATAAAATCTACTAGAGGATTGAGCTTCAGGAGCCATGAAATGAATTCAGAATTGACACGCAAGTACTCATCATACCCGCAAGTTGAATTGCCGGACAGAAATTGGCCGAATGTAAAAATTGATAAAGCGCCGTTCTGGTGTAGTGTGGACCTCAGGGACGGCAATCAGGCGCTTATTCAGCCAATGAGCATGGCCAAGAAGCTGGAAATGTTTGATCTGTTGATTGAGCTTGGCTTCAAGGAAATCGAAACCGGTTTTCCTTCGGCTTCGCAAGTTGAATTCGAGTTCACGAGACAACTTATTGAGGATGACTTGATTCCAGAAGGTGTTTCTATACAGGTACTTACCCAGGCCAGAGAGCATTTGATCAAACGGACCTTTGAGTCAATCAAAGGTGCACGGGAGGTAATTATTCATCTCTATAACTCTACCTCAACGCTGCAGCGAGATGTGGTCTTTCACATGAATAAGCAGGAAATTATCGATCTTGCCGTTCAAGGTGCGGAGATGGTGATTCAGGAGGCAGAAAAATATCCCGATACCAG
>QZLB01000197.1 GCA_004796425.1 Desulfobulbaceae bacterium
CAACCTCAGCAGCTTCTGCTCCGGGATATAAGGTATAAATTACCGCTTCTTTAATGGTAAACTCGGGATCTTCCAAACGCCCCAATCGATCGTAGGAAAGGATTCCCCCAAGGGTAATCAAACAAATAAGGATCAGGGTGACGGTTCTATTCTGCAGGCTATAGTGTGTCAATTTCATCCGTCAAGCCCCTCTCCACCGGGTATCATCGGTCGAACCCGCATTTCTTCATTAAGACTGTGAATCCCGGCAATCGCCACCAGCATTCCGGCCCGAATGTTTCCGTGCACCTCAATTCCTTTGTCTCGAATTGGCCCTACACTCACATCGATTTTCTCCGGATTACCATTACCATCCGGGATCAACCAGACATAACTCTGCCCATCACCGGTGGAAAATACCGCCTCCACCGGGACCAGAAATACTGGTCGGTTGGGCGATTCTTGCAGACTATTCTGGGTAAAACTGACCCTGACAGTGGCGGTCATACCGGGCAGGATCTCAATGCCTGGAGGATTCTTAAAACCCACGGCAACCTCATATGTTCGAGTAACGGGGTTCGCCTGAACGCTATATTCCCTTATCTGAGCAGGAAACCAGCGGTCACCTGCGACATCGAAGTTAACCTCGATTTGGCGAAATGGCTTTACGCCACCGGTGGCCATCAGACTTTCCGGCACACCGATTTCAACTTCAAGTTCTTCAATATCTTTAATGGAAACAACCGTGGTCTGTTTCTTAATGTGTTCGTTTTTCTCTGCATGACGTCTGGCAATAATACCGTCAAATGGCGCGACCAGGACGGTATCGTCAAGCGCTTTTTTGCGGATTTCAAGCTCTGCCAGCGCAACATCATAACTGGTCTTGATTGAATCATACTCTGCCTGCGGAATAACCTTCTTCTCCATCAGAGCGATTGCTCGCTGCAATTCCGTTTTCAGATTTTCAAAACTGGCAGTAGCCGCGTCAAGGTTGTGCAGATAATCCCGCTGGTCAATACGGGCTATCATCTCTCCCTTATTTACCCGTTGCCCTTCGCGAGCGTTTAGTAATTCAAGTAGTCCATCAATCGAAAACCCAAGTTCCACATCCTTTTTCGCTTCTACCGTTCCCGGAAACTGCCTGATTATCACATCCGCCTTTGGTTGGACGACGGCAGTTGGGACTGGTCGGAAAAGACTGGTGCTCTTCTCTTCCTCAGCTGTTTTCTTTTCCATCCCCGAAACGGTGTTAAACCAGGTAATCAGCGCAACGCTGAGAATAGTTACCACACCAACGAGGTGATATCGCTTCACTCTCATGTCATTCTCCGTTTCTCAATAGTATGAGTTTTCGTATTTATTTTATGAGTTTTTCCGGCAGAGGAAGCCCTGCCTCAAGAATCATGGCACGGGCGAGGGTCTGAGCTGCAGTCGATAAAAATTCTTGATCCAACGCATTCTCACCACGGACCATTTCAATGGTTTGCTTGGCCATTTTATAGAGCAGCATCTGGCCGTACATCAAATCGGACCAGGCTTGAGCCTCCTGCTCTGTTGCTTCGGGCCGTACAATCATATAAAAGTCCTGAGCACTCTTGGTGTCAGGTTTGAAAATTTTTTCCGAAAGGGTCCGCATCGCTGCCGTGGGATGAGTTATCTCCCGTTGGATGATTTTTGTCTCCCACTCGGGCCGGCTCGGCTCAAAGTGATAGTGCATACTTTCAACGACAATTTTTTCTATGATCGTTGCTTGCCCCTCTGGAGATTCAAGCAGGGAGGGCTCAGCAGTCATTACATCGCCGAAGGTGAGCTTTCTTCCGGTGGAGTGAGCATAGACACAGCATTCAATATAAAGGTTTTCCTTAGTGCCGAAATGATAATGGATCGCACTGAGTTTAACCCCGGCCTTGTCGGTTATCATTCGCGTTGAAACCGCATCGAAACCCAGATCGGCGAAGAGTTCCCCTGCGATGGTGATCAACCGCTCTTTCGTTTCCATAACCATCCTCCCATCTTGTTATTTTCAGCTGGAGCAGATATTAGGTCGTTCGACCGAACTAGTCAAGAAAAGAATTGAAAAATGATAACATTTCATATTAGTCCCATGCTCACAACAATCTACCGCTTGTGATGACGGCCGATTCCCACTCTCCTGCTCATATCTGTCTATCAGGATTGGCAACAGTTGCTGGTTGCTCGCATAATAACCGTTTAATAACCGAGTGCTGACTCACTTTTAACCACCAACTTACCATTTCCAAACAATTTGCCCGTAGAGTACCCCCCAAATTCAACAAGTGGAGTGATATGAAGCCAAATTATTACAGATCATTATGGATTTCGGACACACATCTGGGCGGTCGAAACCTGCAGGAGCAAAATCTTCTGGATTTTCTTCAGGCAACCGAGTCAGAGTACCTTTATCTGGTTGGCGACATTATTGATTTCTGGAAGCTTAACCGTCGCTGGTTCTGGCCGGAAACAAACAACAAAATCATTTCGCAAATATTGCGCAAAGCGGCATCCGGTACCAAGGTCTATTATATCCCTGGTAATCATGACAAAATCCTCAACCGATTTTCTGGCCATACCATCTCCAATATCATGGTGACCGAACAGGTCGTCCATCGTGCCGCAGACGGTAAAAAATATCTGATCATGCATGGGGATCAATTTGACTCGGTAATCAAAGACAAGCATCGCCTAGCCCATTTCGGCGCCCTGCTGTATGACATTGTCCTGGCGCTCAATCGGCGCTACAACAAGGTTCGCACGTTCATTGGACGCCCCTATCACTCAATCTCTGCCCCTATGAAACGGTGGGTTAAACATTTTTTCAACTATATCGGAAGATTTGAACACCTACTTGTTGCCGAGGCAAAAAAATATCAGGTAGACGGTTTGATTTGCGGTCATACGCATCACCCAATGTCAAAACAGATTGAAGGAATCATGTACCGCAACAGTGGAGACTGGGTTGAGAGTTGCACCGCTGTTGCTGAGCAACCGAATGGAATGATGAGGATTATTGAGTGGCCTCATGGTCTTTCAACCGAAAAACTGGGAGTTACTGATGAGATCGAAAAAGATCGCTATCGTGACCGATGCCTGGCACCCACAAATTAACGGTGTGGTAACCACCCTGACTCAAACAATCAACCATCTGAAACTATTTGGGTTTGATGTCAAGGTGATTACCCCACTAATGTACAGCCACATCCCCTGTCCGACCTACCCTGAAATTTCGCTGTCTTTGGTGAGTCCACGAAAGATTAAAAAAGTACTCACCTCCTTTTGTCCCGATGCAATCCATATCGCCACTGAAGGTCCGCTCGGTTGGTCGGCCCGACGGGCATGTATGAGCATGAAACGCTTTTTTACCACCTCCTACCATACCAAGTTCCCCGAGTATGTGAGGGTACGTGCACCAATTCCGCTCAAGGTTTCCTATGCCCTGTTGCGACGTTTTCATAACAGTGCTCATCGCACACTCGTTTCAACCGATCAATTGCAGGACGATTTGCTCAGTCGCGGGTTTACCCGAACCGCATTGTGGTCACGGGGGGTTGATACTGACCTGTTTAAACCAACTGAGGAAAGAGTATTTGAGGGTGATGATCCGGTTTTTACCTATGTGGGTCGGGTCGCATGCGAAAAAAATATCGAGTCATTTCTCAAACTGGATCTGCCGGGAAGCAAATGTGTAGTCGGCCATGGTCCTGCTTATGCAAACCTGAAAGATCGTTACCCTGAGGTTCTCTTCACCGGCTATAAAAAGGGTAAAGATCTTGTTTCCTATGTTGCATCAAGCAATGTTCTCGTATTTCCAAGCCTGACTGACACCTTCGGGCTGGTTCAAATTGAAGCGCTCGCCTGCGGTGTCCCGGTGGCTGCCTACCCGGTACCAGGACCCTTGTCCATTATCAAAAATGGGGTCAACGGCTGGGTTGATGATGACCTTGGCCAGGCAGCGATTCGCTGCCTGGATGTAAAACCCGATGAATGCAGAAAATCGGCAATGGCATACTCTTGGGAAAACAGCACCCGTCAGTTTCTGAACAACCTGTTTTTCCATTGATCCGATTTTTTGAGGATGTTCCAACATTCATTGTCCGATGCAATTTCTGAGAATGGTTTTATGACAAAATCCGCTCATCATCTGATATCAGCACCCGAGCGAGAAAAAGCTGCTGAGCTGTTTCGAGTTCAGTACCAGAATCTAACAAACACGCCATTTTCTCAGGGAGACACTTCTGCGGGGATGGAGTATGAATTACAGGTTGCAGTGGCTGGTGCCGCTGAGAATGTTGATCTCCCCCTGACGATTCAGCAATCCAATTATTTTAAGAATATTGTTAAACGCTCTGAGCGAGGTGATTGCCCTCAGAAGATTGTCAGTAGTCTGCAGAGCTTTCTCGATGATAATGCGTCAAATTGCTGGCAGAACAGTTGGGTAAGAATCAAAACCAGATATTTGAGCGAATACGCCCTGCAGATCGTTAACCACGATCTCAGGTCCGATAAATCGCGCGTTGACAGTCCACTGCGCAAAGATAAAAATCGATTCTTTTGTGTCCATAAAGGCGAACAGTGGCTCCGGTTACCCATCAGTTATATTTTAAAACTGGCCCTGGCAGATTGTGTTGGAAGTGCACCAAATCTGCCAGCTGAATTTAAGAATCGGTGTGAGCATTTCCAGGCCCATTTCACCAGTGATAACACATCTCCTGAAATTATCTCCCTGACCATACCTGCACCGCGAACCGGTTCCATCGGCAAAGCAGCAGCCGAAGAGACCGCCCGAACCTTTCTCTTCACGCAACTCCTGCTCCAATATGGCAACAAGAAATTTGGTCTTTTGAAAAACGGGCAATCCGCTCAAATCTATTTTTCTCCCCTGGCCTCCCAGCAACAGAAACTGATCAATGAGCTGGTTCCCGATAGTTTTTACCGACAGCTTTTTATGAGCCCATGTCTATCGGGCTGGGATAAGGGAGAAGAAAAACATGAATACATGGCCCTGTGCCACCGGACCCTTTCGAGATCACAACTAAACAGTGTGATTAAGCTTAAGGAAGCGGGCATTATCTTAAACAACCTGATCGTCCTGCCCAACACATCCAATACCTGTCTGGCTAATAACGGCACCCATATCTCCCTTGGCTCCCGTCAGCTTTCAGCCGCGGCCCAAGAGTCTGGCAGCGGCTTTACGCCAATGGTTGAGAAATACCTGGGTGATCTGGTAATCAAAGTGACCGAGCACTTCCTGCCGCTGCTGGTGGCGACCTCTTCTGCTGCTCCCTACCGGATTGACTATGCCGATTTCCACCCGGAAAAGGTTTTGGGCTTTCTGCCCCATGAGCTTGATTATACGCACCTCAGAATGCTTTGGAGAAGATGGCAGAAAAAAGCTGACATTCAGGTTTTCGGAAAATCACTGACCCCGTTCGGGCCACGCAACATTGATCGAGTTTTAGCCTCAGTCGCGAGGACCAGAGGTGATCTGGTACCCGATTTCAGGCTCATAGACTATCTCGTTGGCGTACTCTCAACTGAGACCAGCCCGGCCTTAAATGGTGTGATGGGAAATGAATACAGCCTCAAACGGGACCTGGAGGAGATGGGGGTATTCAGCAGTAAGATGTCGATTTACCTGCCGTATCGCCTCAGGGACTATGCAACCAAAGGGTTCTCCGGTTTTGAAGGGCGAAACTACTCGCTCTTTCCCAGCCTGCTTCAAGATGTTCAAAACGCCACCGAGATTCAAAACCTGATTACGGCACTTGCTTATCGGTATGTTCTGAGAGCAGAACTGAGCCATGGTGACATACCCGACACCCCGGAATGTGAGAGTGAGCGTCGGCAGATATTTTTCTCTCGGGCCATCGGTGTACCAACAATCTACGTTGACACACTCTCGAAAAACCGGTTCCTGGCAAAAATACTCACCTATGCTGAAAATAAGCGCTACTCCACCCGCTACACTGGCTACTTGAGGATTCAGGTCAAAGAGTACCAGTTGGCTTTGCTTAAAATGATCCAGGAAGATGCGCCTGATTTGATTGAAGCGCTGGGAGTCGGACCCAGTTTGGCTCAACTGGAAAATGACATAACCGATGGTCGTCAATCCGCATCCGCCCGACTGGTCAAAGACATCTCACAGAGTGTTGGAGATACTCGCGCTCCTCTTTCCATTCCGGCAAATGATTTCAACCAGGCCAGCGAAGCCTATTATCGAAACGAGCTCAAGCTATTCCATATCAGTGAAGGATTAACCGTCCTGGAGAAGGACTTGAGGAAAATCGGTGAGAATGGCCAGAAACAAATCAGAGACCTGCTCAAGACTCACGGCCTGTCCTGCACACCTACCGAATTTTTATCAACTGCTCAAAAGGGGATTCTTGCCGAATCACTGTCTGCCAGAGATTTACAACTACTGGTGCTGATCAGTGCGACCATCATTGCTGGACTACAAAAGCCATGAGTTCCTTACAATACCCACACCAGTATGTCGATCGCTCATCAGGATCTATTATTACCGAATCACTCATTGGTGACCGGACCGTATCCTTCCTTTACAATCGTATGCGAGAGTCCGCACCAGCCATGTTTCGGGCCCTTACCAGTGGCAGAATGTCGAGCTTGCTGGGATATGTTCATTACGATCGTCCATCACTGAGATCTTCTTCGGGTCAGCGGTTGCTCAGAAAAATGAATGTCGATCTTGGTGAATGTGTGCATAGCGGTTCTTATTTTGACAGCGCGCGTAAGGTGTTTGAACGGCAGATTAAATACTGGCAGTGCCGGCCCCTGCCAAACCACCCCCATTGTGTCGTTTCGCCTGCAGATTCAAGGGTTTTAATTGGCTCCTTCGATACAGATTCCTTGGTATTCATCAAAGAAAAGTTCTTTTCTATTAAGGAATTAGTTGGGGAAGACCACCACATCAAGTTCAAAAACGGTTGCTTCGCTATTTTCCGCCTCACCCCGGACAAATATCATTACAACCATTTTCCAGTGAGCGGCACGATTATCGATACCTATGAATGTAATGGCGCCTATCACTCGTGTAATCCCGTTGCCTCGATCAGTCTGGAATCAATCTATTCCAAGAATCGGAGAATCGTCACCCTGATCGATACTGATGTTCCCGGGGGCACCGGAGTGGGGGTAGTGGCGATGATCGAAATTGTCGCCCTGATGATCGGTGATATCGTTCAATGTGCCAGTCGGTATCGATACAACGATCCCGAACCGGTTCAGAAGGGCTCCTTCTGGGATGTCGGACTCCCCAAAAGTCTCTTCAGGCCTGGAAGTTCTACCGTTGTGTTACTGTTTGAACCGAATCGAATAAAATTTTCAGCCGATCTTCTGGAAAACGCTCGCCGAATGGATATTTCCAGCCGTTTCAGTCATCGCTTCAAGCACCCGGCGGTCGAAACCGATGTCCTGGTGAGATCAGAGATTGCTCACCAATTAGATTCAAAATGATAGGAGGATGATCATGTTTGAACTGCTCTTTCTAACCATTTGCGCGCTATTATTCTTTGGATTTCTTTTCTGGGGTTTTAGACATCTGCCAGGTGAGCGCTGGCAGACCCTGGCGGTGGTTCCCCATCATAAGCTTGATGAAAGCTGGCAAGGTACCAATCTTACCTATTACGGATTTTTCCTTGCGACCAGTCAGTTCCTCGCCGCAATCCTGACCCTGATCATGCTCAGTTCTCTCTCCATTCCTATCCAGGCCTCCTTGCTCTCTATCTGTCTGATCCTGATGTTCTGCATCCCCGCTTCGAGAATCGTGGCGATGATTGTGGAGAAAAAGCGTCATACATTCACCATTGGCGGTGCCTGCTTTGTGGGTTATCTGTGTGCCCCCTGGTGTATAAAGCTTACAGATCTAATCTACACCTCTCCCGGAGGATCTCTGCCGATCATTGAAATGCTGGCGGCACTCGCCACCGGTTATGCCTTAGGTGAAGGTATGGGTCGTTTGGCCTGTATCAGTTACGGGTGCTGTTATGGTAAGCCTCTCAAGGAGTATAACCCACTTGTGCAGAAGCTTTTCAGAAGATTCAGCTTTTCCTTTTCGTGTCCAACCAGAAAAGCCGTATATGAGGGTAAACTGGAAAACGAGCAACTTCTTCCCATCCAGGCAATCACCGCGATTATATACACCATAACCGCCCTTATTTCCTGTTGGTTATTTTTACAACAGGCATTTGTGGCAGCATTGCTTATCGCAACCATCGTTACTCAGGGTTGGCGCTACATCTCTGAAATTTTCAGGGCAGATTATCGTGGCCATGCCAAAATTTCCGTATACCAGAAGATGGGTATCATACTCATCTTCTACACCGTAGCAATTGCCCTGATCATACCAGGTAGTGCAACAGTAAGTCCGAATCTTTATCACGGTCTTATTTCACTATGGCGACCGGAGATCATCCTTGGCTTGCAGGGTTTGTGGTTCCTGTTCTTTCTCTTTTTCGGCAGATCCACGGTAACCTCGTCGGAGGTGACTTTCTCAATACAACACGAGCGGATATAAATCGAAACGTCACCCTTTTCGGTCTTTCACCAACAAAGTTAGATCGCATCAAGTTAAAAGGGACCCAGGTCACTCATCGACCGGGTCCCTTTTTGTTCACGCTGATAGTTCAAACATGTTCCGTTTCCTTAGTGCTTCCACCCTCATTGAGATGGGACCACTCGCACCCGTGGCAGCGCTTGTGAAGGAGCACGCTGAAGCGTCGGTCTTGCGTTGACACTAAAGCGGAGCCAGTCACTGTCACCATAACGGGTTTTTACTTTTAGTCCATAGTCCCCGGCAGCAAGTTTATTGCTGGTCAGCCGGAAGGTATCCTGAGCTCCTGGTTTTAATGAGCTTTTCAGCCGTCCAGACTGACTGCGAAATGGACAGGCAGAGGAGCATTGAAGCGTATATTTTTCAGCCAGACCAAGAGCACTACCACCCTCATTTTCGACTGACACCGTAATGATTGCCTGGTCATCGACCTTCAGGTTTTGTGATACCAGCGTCAGTTTTATCTTCAGCTTCGGAGGCAGCATTTTTAACGTGGTCTTTGCCGCACTTGATTGCAGTGCAG
>QZLB01000237.1 GCA_004796425.1 Desulfobulbaceae bacterium
CTCCACACCGTTTGATATGATCTTTGGTATTTCGCTTGGCCTCTATGACGGTTTTTTCGGGCCAGTAATCGGGTCTTTCTGGACCGTCGCCTTTCTGTTTTTTATGGGAATGAATATGACCGAGTCGACAGGGTATACGAAAATCATGAATTTCACGTCCAATATCATTGCCCTGAGTTGGTTTGTCATTGGAGGGAATGTCAATTACAGTATCGGACTCATCATGGGAAGTGGACAAATAATCGGTGCACGAGTCGGTTCAAGCCTGGCAATGAGAAAAGGTGCAGCTCTGATCAAACCAATCCTGCTTTCAGTGGTTCTGGCAACAATCCTTCGATTGATGTATGCCAGCTATATTCAATGAGGAAGAAATCATGACCCCTGCAATCGCTTTGCTGAAAAAACTCAGAATCAACCATGAAATTTTGAAGTACAACCACGACCCGACACACCAATCATACGGAATGGAGGCGGTTGAGAAGTTGAAACTTGAACCGCAGTCAGTATTTAAAACCCTGATGGTGGCATTGGGATCCGGTGAGTTGTGTGTAGCAATTCTCCCCGTTGAGAAGATGCTTGATTTAAAGAAGTTTGCCCAGATCGTCGGTGAAAAAAAAGCTGAAATGGCCGATAAACAAGTGGTCCAGAAAACCACCGGTTATGTGCTCGGCGGAGTCAGTCCATTAGGTCAGAAAAAAAGGGTGCGCACCGTCATCGATAATTCAGCAGCCCAGATTGAGAAAATTTATGTAAGCGGTGGCAGACGAGGGCTTGAGATCGGCCTGCACCCAGATGATTTAGTTCATCTGACTGAAGCGCAATTTAGTGATATTACCCTAAAGGATTAATCACCACGCTCTTTTCTATAATTGAGCAAGGTTTCGGTAACCGCTACAATTTCATCGGGTAATGATTCCAACTGTTCATACGGTCGAACTCCCTCGCGGTCTGCGGCAACAATCTCATCCTCCTCGGGGATAAAACCGATAACGTCATATTCAGACATACTCTCTCGGATGAGCTTTTTATCCTCCTCATTTCGCACCCGGTTGGCCAGAACTACGATTCGTTTTATTCCAAGGTCTCTACCCAACTGCCTGATTTTATCCGCCGCAGTTCTACTCCGTGCACCGGGGTTAACAACGACAACCAGGGCATCAACTGATGCCGAAGTTGCCCGGCCAAGATGTTCCACACCGGCTTCCATATCCATAACTACGATATCGTCCCGGAAGAGGACCAGATGGTTCATCAAGGCTTTTAAAATAGTGCTTTCAGGGCAGATGCAACCTGACCCGCCGCTCTGAACAGTACCCATGACAAGGAGCTTTACTCCATCGCGCTCAAGGGAGAATTTATCGGGTATGTCGTCAACTTTGGGATTCAGGGTAAAAAAGCCTCCCATGGTTCCCGGCTCTGCACCGGTTCGCTCAGCGATGAGGTCGCGAAGTTCTGCAATGGGTGTGATTGGCTCTGATTCATCAATGCCCAGTCCCGCTGCAAGGTTTGACACCGGATCAGCATCGATGGCGATCACATTATGCCGCCGGTTTGCCGCAAAACTCCGCGCCAGCAAGGCAGCGATAGTGGTTTTACCCACCCCACCTTTTCCACCAACCGCGATTTTCAGCCCCATGTCCCCTACTCCTTTATGTATTCAGAGTCTTACCGTACTGACCCGTCACTGTCACTGAGTGACCGCGGTGCCCTCAGCATCAAAAAGTGCGACCGCAAAACCATTCTTCTCTGCATCCTCGTAAAGCTCTTCAATATGAATCGCCTGCACTTCATATTTTACCCCCTTTTCTCGGGGTAAAGATAAGAAGCAGCGATCTGCAGCCTCCTTGCTTTCAAAGGCCGGGATAAAGTCTACTCCCTTTTCTTCGTTGTGTAAGCCGAGAAAGTGGCCTCCTTCCTCCTGATCACACACGACCACATAGACCCACCCTTCACTAGTTGCACTTTTTTCTTCCATACCGCTGTCTCCTTGCTTCAATAAAAAATCGGTTCCAAGCGTTTTCAGAAGGCAATAATAATCACTAAAAAGAAAAAAGCCCCATCTTAAAAGATGGGGCTTCGGATTGTGACGTATAGGTATCAGATTTCAAGATAAGAATCGGAAAACAGGGTCTCACCCATGATAACTTTTACCGTCTTCACATAATCGGCCAAATCTTTGTCGAGCGAGGAAGGGTCTGGTGCAGTGCCGTCCATTGTCTGGTGTACGATATCAACAACCTCAGGCCGCTCGCCCTTGGCAACCGCAGTCAGGTTCTTATCAAGCGGATCAGAGATGACTGACTTCATGCCATATCGCTCAAGCATGACCATGTAGGTTGTATTGAGGATCGGCCGCAGTTCAACTGGGGGTCCATTGGAAATATTTGACAGACCGCAGGTTGACTTTGCTCCCGGAGCAATGTCTTCTAGCATCATCTGAAAATTGAGCAGGCTGACCAGCTGTGCCTGTTGAATATTTACCGGGGTGACAATTCCATCAACCCATATTTTTTCATTGGCAATGCCCGCCTCATTCATCGCATAAATGAGTTCTACCGCCAGGGCCGCCCGCTCATTCTCATCCCGAGGCAAGCCATCGGGACCCCAGAGCAGCGCCACCACATCGGCATCATACTTGGTAGCAATCGGGATCATGGCTTCGTAGCGTTCGGCCCGGGCCATGATAGAATTGATGATATGTGGTTTGTCGCACGGTTTTAAGACTTTCAATCCTTCTTCGA
>QZLB01000223.1 GCA_004796425.1 Desulfobulbaceae bacterium
GTTTTCACCACAAAGTCTCTGATTGATGCCTCCAGACTGAGATTATGGGGGAATTTCACTTCAATTTCCGTTGCCATGATTCCTTCTCCTTACGATATAAAACTGATTAAAAACCTTTAGCTAAAGAAGCCAGTTGCTGATTAATCTGCTCCCGGTCAACGTGTTCAGGATTAAAGTGATGATTACTCTCACGCCCGGTCAATTGAATGAATTTCAACTGGTCCAGTTCATCCCCATCAAATAACGCCTGATACTGATGAATATCCCTGACAGCCTCAGGTGGTGCGGCGCGTTCTCCCTGAATCAGACAGGGGGTATCCCGTCGCTCTTTTCCGTATAAAATATCTTCGAGTTTGAGCTGAATTTCCCACCCCTCACCACCGTCATATAAGTAGGTAAAAATGAACTTCATCCCATCTTCGAGTTGATAGAGGGCATAATGATCTTCACTGTATTGACCTTTTCCACCACCCGGCCTGTTGATTCCAGCGCCTTGCTGATAGAAGATTTTCCCGACCAGAAACTGATGAGTATCCACGTCCTCCCACCCCATACTGATCTGGATAATATGATGAAGTGAAGCCAATGTTATCGACCCAGGCACCTGTAAAGACCGCCAGATCGATGGGTCCGAAAACGTGATGGACATACTCAACAGATAATCAGGTATATCTTTGGGATCCAGATTTGCCGGTTTCGGACTTGTCGTTTCAGTCATCGCCTGTTCCTCTCACCTGGCAATGAGCGCTCAACCGCAGATCATTTCTGGTGTCCGCGCACATTGCTCCATATAAAGACTAATCAAAGAACCTGGTGAAATGTTTCACAGGCTCCCGGGGAGTCCGGTATGAATTGACCGGATGTTCGGTATCCTCAAAGCCCAGGGCCATTCCACCGAGCAAAATCAATTCCTGTGGATAGCCAAGCTCTGTTTTAACAATTTCCGGATACTCACCCAGTGCTGCCTGAGGACAAGTCGCCAGCCCCTGCTCAACTGCAACCAACATAATCGATTGCAGGAACATACCATAATCCATGTACGACCCGGTTTCCATGCCCGGATCCATAAAAAAGAAGAGCATGACCGGGGCATCAAAGGCTCTGAAATTTGCGGCCCACTGTTCAAGGCGGCGAGCTTTTTCTTCTCGTTCAATACCAAGTGCACCGTACAGTTGGATCCCACACTCAAACCTCCGGGTTTTATAAGGATCCTTCCATTGTAAAGGATAGTACTGATATTCCATTTTCCCCTGGACACCCTCCCTGAACGCACCCTCTATCTTCTGCTGCAACGATAGTTTTTTCTGCCCGGTAACAACGGCCACATCCCACGGTTGAGTATTAACCCCCGAAGGGGCGTGCCGTGCACTATCCAGGATCCCGATTACCAGCTCCTGAGGTACGTCTTTATCGAGAAATGCCCGGGTTGACTTTCTATTCTTGAGCGCCTGAGATACCTTCATCTTCTCCCCTTTTTCCATTGTGTGTTTATCCGGTTCTTCGAGCCGTTTTACTGTCTCGGACGAGGATCTTTCCCCATGGTCCGTCTCCGCTATGCAGCGGTCATGTAATCATTAAAAATATATTTCGTTATGCCCGATAAGGCTCATCCGTTTACGAAGATTATTCACTTGGGCCAACACCTTTTCCAGCACATCTTTTTCCATATGAGACAACTCCTTAATGTGCACGTGGTTATCCGGTGGAGAGCCACTGTCCAGCATTGAAACCTGGTGGCGAAAGCGGAGCTGCATCAGGTAATTATACGCCTCCACCAGCTCTTCATGGCTGGCTTTGTTGAGGATCTTTGTATCCAGCAATTCATCAATTCGCTGCAGGGTGTTGGTCGCTTCGATGCTGCAATGAATCGCATAAATTCTGGCAAAGCCGACAACCTGAGCCATCACATGTTTGATATTAAAAGTGTCGACATGCTCCCCTGATCCTTCCACGGTGAGATTGCCGAAAAAATCTACCGGTACCTTGAACAGCAGGGTATTCTGGGCGAGCTGATAGAGGAAGGCAGCCCTGTTTTCCGCCCGATCGGCAATGTGGGAGCGTAATTCACCGATAAATCGATTATCGCCATAAAGGCACCTGAAATCAAAAAAGATTGAAACCTCCATCAAATCTTCCGGTGTGGCATCGGTTACCCATTTGGTGAAGTATCCCTTCCATATAGAAATTGGCTGACACCATTCCGGATTCATAGCCATCACGTTGCCTTTACAAAAATCATAACCAGCCTGGTCCAGCCAGGTACAAATCATTTCACTGAAACGCAGATAATAGGCTTTAACCGTTTCAAGCTTTTCTTCCGGGACATCCTCGAATATCAGGGCATTATCCTGATCGGTCACCAGCGTCTGTTCCTCGCGCCCCTCACTACCAAGACTGATAAAGGCAAACCGGGTTGGCGGCTCGCCGACCTCTTCGATGGCAAAATCGATCAGCCTTTCTACGATGGCATCGGAAACCGTAGTGATGATCCGGGTAATATTGTTGGCATGTGCGCCGGAGTCATTGAGTGCTTTGATGATTCTGGGTAAACGTTTCTGGCAATCAACGATCTCTTCGATGTTTTCTGTCTTGCGAATTTGCTTGATGAGAAATGCTGATGAATACCTCTGAATATCAAGCAGTTCCTCATTTGAAATAACATTGCTTACCTGGCCATCCCGATCCTGAACGACAAGGTGCTTGATGTTTCGCTCCTGCATCAGCATGACCGCTTCAAAGATCAGGGCAGTCTCCTCAACATGAATCAAAGGGGAACTCATCACTTTTTCAACCGGTGTATCAAGCGGGGCCTCCTCTCCGACAACCCGGTCTCTTAGAACCAGATCCGTGATGATGCCTTTTTTCTCGCCATCCTCCCCCTCAACCAGAATCGAGCTTTTATCTGCTTCGGTCATCAGCTTCGCTGCCGTTTTAATCGGGGTATCTCCCGGGCATGAGATAAATCCACCATCGACATTGCCGACCGGCTGGTTCAAAAACATTAGTGACGTCTGCAATTCAACAATTAAATCTTCCCGCTCCTGGGTCGATTTCTGCTGCAGGCTGACGTCCTCAATCAAACCATCACAATAGAGCCACCTGCCGCTCCGCCCTTTGGTAACGATCATGGAAATCGAAACCACCCGGGATTTACCGGACTTATCAACCACCCGGCAGAGCCAATCCTTCACCACCCCTTCACGTTCGAGCGTTTCATAGAGCGAATCACCCCACTGATCTTTTTCCAGGATATCAAGCAGATCAGGATAATCGGTAGCCGGCAGCAGCTGTCGGTCAATACCGAAAAAGGAGGAGGCTACCGGGTTCATTTCCAACAAACGGAATGATTTATCAGCCATGGTGCGAAAGACACCGATACTTAAACGATCAGTAAGTAAGCGGTATTTTTCCCTGCTTTCATCCAGCTGCTCTTCAATCTGCCGGTTGTCACTGATATCCCGGGCGGTAACCACAATAACCTTCTGAGTGCCGAAATTTTTTCGAGTCATGGACAGCGAGACAATAACCTCGCGGCCGTCACTTCTGAGCAGCACCCCCTCTTTGGAGCCTTCAACATCGTAGCCATGTAATCCCTGCTCAAATACCCCGGCCCCGCTCTCTTCGGGGTCCATTTCTGCAGGAAACAACTCCCGCAAGTCCAAGACTTCCAATTCGGCCCCCGAATAACCAAGCAGCAACTCCATGCTCCGATTCACATAAATGCAGGTGCCGTTATGGATCATCATCTGGGGATCAACCGCCGAGTCGACCAACGCTTTGTACTTTTCCTGGGAAAGTCTGAGTTCATGTTCTGCCGATCGTCTTCTTTTTTCAATCAGCAGACTGCGCTGGATAACCAGGACCAGCAGCAGCGTAAAAAGTATGATTGCCCCATAGATCATCAAGGTCAACCGTCTGGTAATCTCCGCGGTTTTCGCAGCCACATCATCGAGGAACATACCGGTACCGACCACCCAGTCCCACGGCTCGAACTTCTTCACAAACGAGAGTTTCGGTACATCCTGGAGGCTCAGGTATTTTCGCCCCCAGGTATAATCAATAAAACTGGACTGCTGATGCTCCACCGCATTTTTGATCTCCATAAACACGTGCTTGCCGGTCGCATCCTGATACAAACTCAGGTCGGTACCGACCAGTTCTTTGGAATAAGGATGCATGATCAGGGTGGGCGTCATGTCACTGATCCAGAAATAGTCCTTCAGGTCGGGGCCGTACCGGAGGTGTTCGATTTCGCTCGCTGCCTTTTCCTGGGCCTGTTCACGGGAGAGCCTGCCTGTACTCTCTTCCTGATAATAGTATTCCATAATCCGCCAGGCCACGTTGGTGAGCTGTTGGATCATCTCTTTTTTGCTGTCTAGAAAACTCTTTTCAAATGAGGGGAGGATTACAATGTAGATGGTCCCGACCGAGATGGAAATAGCCACCAGAGTCGGCAATATGATGGCGAAGATAAATCGGAGCCATTGGCGTGTACTGTTCTGCATCTGCATTATGTTGGGTTCCCTTCTTCGTCAGAAAAGTTGGATCACTTCACAACACCTTAAAACGACCGGTACAACACGCGCATTTGCTTATAAAAACATTTGATTCGGCGGTGGGGATTGTTTTGTCAGTCTCCCCTGGCAATTCCTGATACAGTTGATGGCTGCAGGGCTGAGCCCCCCATTTATCAGATCCGGCTCATCGAGCAAGGCCTGAAACAGCACCGAGACGATTTCGGGATCAAACTTACTCCCTGCTCCCTGCTGCATGTTGAGTGCCGCATCCTCAATTGACATTTTATCCAAGTGCTTTCGCCCGGCAATCATCGTTTCAAATGCATCACAGACCGTCAGTATCCGGGCACCCAGGGGAATCTTATCACCTTTCAAACCGTTCGGATAGCCCGTGCCATCATATCGCTCATGATGATGTTTAATCAATGGTACCACATCATTGAGAAAGGAGAGTGGCTGGGTAATTCGAGCCCCAATCTCAGGATGCTGCCGGACGATATCCATCTCCTTTCTTGAAAGAATACCCAGTCTGGTCAGAATCGCATCCTCCATACCGATTTTACCTATATCATGCAACAATCCACCATGATAGACTGTTTCCACCTGCTCCGCGGAAAGTTCCATCTTTCGGGCCACGGCCCTTGCAAAGTCGGCCACTTTGACGGAGTGCCCATGGGTCATCTCATCTTTTGCCTCAAGTGCCATGGCCAATCCCTCAACCATCTGCCGCAGGTTCTGCAGCATCTTGGCATCGTAACTTCGCGCCTTGTGCAGTGCGATTGCCCCCTGTTCACCAAGTGCAGTCAGGATCTCCAGTTCATTGCTGCCAAGCGTCCTCTGGTTATAAAAATAAACGGCCAGAATCCCCTCACAGGAACCAAGAATCGAAAAGAACATCCCCACAATGGAGCCGACGCTTTTCTTGCCGATGGTATCGATTTCCGGGATCCGAGCATCCGTCCTGGCGTCATCGATGGTGACGATCGGGCCATCAGCCGGATCAAAAATCGTGGTCAACGTATCGTAATCAACACCGGTCAGGTTTCGATACGGAAAGCCATGAGAGATCATGGTCTCTATCGTGCAATCAGCATGATCAACAATCCAGAAGACGCACCCTTTGGCGCCAAGGATTTCCTTAATATTGGTGACGATATGCTCCAGTATCTCCCGGGTGTTTTCGCCTGAATGAATGGCTTTGCTGACCTGGGAAAATACTCTGAAAAATGTGGCGTAATCATCAACCATAGGATGGCCTCAATCAATTTTTACCGGGAACCCTGGCTTGAGCATCACTAGATGACCTCGTTTTTACGAAAACGTTCGATGTCAGATGCATCATAGCCGAGTTCTGACAAAACCGCTGCCGTACTTCCCCCGAAACAATCCGGCCCTTTTCTCACCGAGCCGGGGGTGTCAGACAGTTTAACCGGAATACCGAAATCGATATAGGTCTCCCCATCGGGGTTTTTTACTTCCTCCAACATATTGCGTTCTATAAAGAGCGGATGGTCCAGGACTTCAGTACCGGTTTGGATCAATGAGCAACACACATCATGTTTGTCGAACAGCTGCTGCCAATATGGAGAATCCTGTTCTAAAAAAAGTGTGGTGAACCGCGTGATTATTTCTTCTCTGCTCTCCTCATCATATTGCAGCCCGATATACTCCTCGACTCCCAGCACTGTGCAAAGTGATGCCCAGAAACGTCTTTCTACCGCACCAACCGCAACCGCTCGATTATCCCTGGTCCGATAGGTGTTGTAACAGCCATATCGATGGGACAGCAGCTCTGCAGAGCGGATTGGTTCCCGATTATTTTTTTCGGCGAAAATTCGAGCGAGTGTGTGATAGCCAAGCAAACCATCGGTCATGGAAATATCGACAAATTGACCTTTGCCGATGCGCTCCCGGGCAAAAAGGGCCAATAGGATTCCCGCTAGCGCATTCATACTGCCACCTGCAATATCACCAAACTGCACTCCCGGAATAGCAGGAGGACCCGATTCAGGACCGATCAGGTCAAGAATTCCCGCCATCGAGAGGTAATTCACATCATGCCCTGCGAGATCGCGCATTGGCCCTGTTTGACCATATCCAGAGATCGCGCAATAGATGATTCGCGGGTTCCGAGCATTGAGTGTCTCGTAATCCACACCTAAACGGGCGGCAACACCGGGCCGAAACCCTTCAATTATGACATCACTCTGATCGGCCAGTTGGTAAAATATCTCCAGACCTTCCTCTGTCTTCAGGTTCAGGTTGATGTGACGTTTGTTGCGATAGAGGCGGGAGAAGAAAAGATCATCAGCAAGAAACCGCTTATCTTCCACCGCGATTACCTCGGCACCATGATCAGCCAAAATCATTGAACAATACGGACCGGGGAGCAGTCGTGAAATATCAAGAACCTTCACCCCGTCAAGGCTGGCAGCGATTGCCTTTGTGGAAAAGCTGGAGCTTGGATTCATAAATCGTTATCCTCTCTCCGCTCACATTTTTAAGAATTAAAATTCAATACCTTCCTGCGCTCTAATACCGGTTTCAAACGCATGCTTGACGGGCTGGCATTCCGTCACCGTATCTGCGATTTCGACCAGTTCAGGAGCCGCATTTCTTCCCGTGAGGATTACCGATAACGACGCCGGCTTTTCCTTCAAAAGACTGACAATATCATCTACCCCGATGAAATCGAACGAAACCAGATAGGTGACCTCATCAAGGACAATCAGGTCATAATTGCCGCTGAGAATCTTCTGTCTTGCTAGAGTAAAACCTTCCCGGGCAACTCTTCTATCTTCTTCGATGGCTTCTTTCTTGAAAACAAATCCTTTCCCGCAGATATGCCATTCGAGTTCTGCAATCCGCTTAGCCATCATCCTTTCACCATAGTCACCCTGGCCTTTGAGAAACTGGATCACACACACTTTCTGGTTATGGCCAAGTGCCCGGAACGCAGTCCCGAGTGCCGCGGTTGTTTTTCCTTTGCCATCTCCCGTGTTGATGATAATGCGTCCCTGAGCCATTATTCCTCCTTAACGCGTAACTGAAAAAGGATCAAGCATCAATTCCACTCCTTCGTAAAGCATCCGTCGCTATCAACATATCTAACTGAATCAATTGAGTAAAGATTCCCTCACAACCGACTGGACCGATTTCTCCTGGAAAAAACTATTTACCAGCAGCTCAGCGAAAAGTGATTGACAAAATCAATATGATGAATTTAAAATCCCCAATTAGACCGAGCGCTCGTTCAGTTATTTTTTTACCCCTATTCTGATCAAAGCGCTCATCATTTTTCAATTGAAGGGGGATTCTGGTATCAAGATTCGAGCAATCACTCTCCTCCAGGTGTCTTTCAAAGCACTTTCGCTGAGAATAGACCAGCAATTTTGCATGATTATTCGGCCACTTAGAATTGCTGGCTCTTTTGGCGAACGAGCGCTCAATCTTTTTGCTCGGCCCCTCACTTTCCTCTTCCAGAATCAGGCTTTGAACCGTGTTCGGTGCAGAGCAGATTTATACAGTAATTCCAGTTTTGTATTTTGGTTTTCATCTTTTACAAGAGGTGTCGTACAGGATTCGAAGTCTCTGCCTCGAATTGTTTTTTACAGGTAGATTCGGTTCCTGATTTGGATCCCAGGAAACATCGACCGTTTTCAGTCTGTTGCTGGAAACTGATCTCTCGTTACAGGGAACTTTGTAAATCATTCTAAAAGGGAGGAGAGAATGAACAGTGCCTACAAGAAGGAAATTCGTTACACGCTGGTTTTCAGCGCTCTACTATTGATATCAGGACACCTTGGCCTGGTATTTGTTGCTTTTCCGGGCCTCCAGGGCCACATGATTTTCGGGTTCCCGTCACAGTATATCATCCCGGTATTTATGGGTTGGATCGGACTCATGGCGATTGTTGCTGTTCAGGCGAAGTTGACCAACGATCTTGATGATGAAATTGAAGCGCTTGGCGGCGCTGACGAAACCACTCAGGAAGGGAGCTAAGAGATCATGGAATATCAAAAATGGGCTTTAGAAAATCCCACCCTCGGAATTATTTTTGTTGGCGGCTCGTTTATCATTTTCTATCTGATTGGATGGTACTCGCAACGGGCGGCAAAATCCTCAACTGATTACTGGACCGCTGGACGCTCAATCGGCTCGATCACCAATGGTCTTGGCATGGCTTCGAGTTACATGAGTCTGGCAACCTTCATGGGCGTTACCGCCCTGATCCTCAAACTGAAGGTCCCCTTTGTCTATATGTGGATTCAGTTTGCCCTTTCCATCCCACTTATTACCCTTTGGTATGGAACCCCGCTACGCCGTATGGGCGCCTTTACTCCGGCTCACTTTGTCCGGGAGCGCTATGGTCTGAGGACCTCATACATCACCGTATTCTTCATGATCCTGATTATGGTCATGTACGCCCTGGGCCAGATGATCGGTGTCGCCAAAGTATTTGAGATGTTGTTTGGTATCAATTACACCGTCGCCCTGGTTTGTGGTGGTGCACTGATCGTTGGCTATGTAACCATTGGTGGCATGTACGGCACCAGCTACAACGCAGCCTTCCAGATGATCCTGATGGGCGTTGCCTTCGTCGTTCCGCTTGCCGCTATTATGAAAGCCATGGGCGGCAGCGGCTGGTGGTTCCCACCACTGTTCTACAGTGACATGGTCCCGGCGATGCTCGAAGCAGTACCCGATTTCTTCGACATGAAATATGGCTTGAAATGGTATGCCGCACTGATCCCCTGCTTTACCCTTGGGGCAATGGGCCTGCCGCATTTGGGAATGAGGGTTTATACCGCCTCAAACCTGAAGAGTGCCCGCGGCGCCATGGTCTGGTTTACCTTCTTCTGTGGTATCGTATTCTGTTCCACCTATACCATGGGCTTCTCCGGCGTATTCTTCCAGGCAACCTCTGCGTCAGGAATTGCCCCCACTGATTTTGATAAAATCACCCTGATCCTCAACAGTGTGTACAATCCCGACTGGGTTCTGGCCTTCGTAATTGCCGGTGCCATCGCAGCCGGTCTGTCTACCATATCAGCGAACCTGATGGCCATCGGTGCAATGATTGCCCAGGACATTATCGCCACGATCAAGCCGGACCTGTCTGATAAGACCATGAAAATCATCGGTTACTGCGCAATCGCCGGTGGAGGTCTGGTAAGTATCTTAATCGCGCTGAATCCACCTACCTTCCTGGTGGTCAGTATCCTCTGGGCCTTCGGTCTGGCGGGTGTTACCGTCGCCCCGCTGGTCATTCTCGGGGTCTGGTGGAAACCGGCGAACCGCTATGGTGCAAGTGTTGCGGTACTGGTATCAGGTTTGACTTATATCGCGGTTTCACCCTACCTGTTCCCGAACATCATTATCGGCGAGGCGTTTCCGGCTAAAGTCGGAATGTCCGGTGCCCTGTTCTGCGTACCGCTCTGTTTCTTCCTGCATACCACCGTTTCGATGATCACCGACAAGATTCCGTCTCTGATGGTCAAAATCCCCCATGAGAAGGA
>QZLB01000243.1 GCA_004796425.1 Desulfobulbaceae bacterium
AAATGGCCAGAATTGTATGCGTCGGACTCGCTTGTCTGGACTATCTTTTTAAGGTGGCGGATCTGCCTGCCGGTGGCGGGAAGTTTTTTGCCGAGAATTATGTGGCTGCTCCCGGTGGACCGGCCGCCGCTGCAAGTATTGGTGTGGCAACCCTTGGTCATGAGGCAATATTTCTTGGCAGACTGGGAGATGACCAGGTTGGTAAGGACCTGATCAACCGTTTGTCAGATAGAGGTGTTGATGCCAGCAATGTTCGGTTGGTTGGTGGTCAATCTTCCCAAGTGTCGGCTGTCATTGTAGATCATGATGGTGAACGACAAATTATAAATTATTCCAGTAAGCTACTTGATCCTGATCCTTCATGGTTACCCGCGGAAATAATTCGTGGTGCTGATTTTCTGTTGGTTGATGTTCGCTGGCCGGAAGGGGCGGAGGCTGCACTAAAGATTGCCAGAGAGGGTAAGGTCCCAAGTCTGCTGGATGCGGATATCGCCCCGGTTGATACCAGTACACTGGTGATGAGCGCAGATTATGTGGTTTTCAGCGAACGTGGACTACAAATGTTCAGCGGTGAAAGCGATCTTGACAAAGGACTCGTCAAGGCCGGAACAAAAGCTGACGGTTGGCTGGCGGTAACTGCTGGAGAGAGAGGCGGTTTTTGGCTGGATGATCACAATATCTTACAATCCAGTCCTGCCCCACAGATTGAAGCAATTGATACCTGCGGAGCTGGAGACATCTTCCACGGTGCGTTTGCAGTTGCCAAGGCGGAGCAAATGGATAATCAACTGGCGATGCGTTTTGCGAGCGTAGCGGCATCCTTGAAGTGCCTGACCTTTGGGGGTAGTCTCGGAGCCCCAGACCGAAACGCAGTTGGATCGCTGCTTTCGGGTATGGGCTGAGAGGGCTTAATGGGAACCGTTCTTAAAAAATGTAAAAAATATTACATTTTGCAGAAGAGTCCCTGCTTATCCTTTACCACTGGAGCCAAACAAACGCATTTTGCTGGCGACTTCAGTCGTGATGGCTTCCATTCCGCCCTCAAAGTCTTGGAGCAGGTCACTGTCAGGTGAGTCTCTGAAACAACGGGTAAGGTCGTTTTTAAGCACGACCTTGAGCCCAGTATTGACATTGATCTTTCGAATCCCGTTGGCCACCGCTGCAGCGATGTGATCGTCCACGACCCCTGAGGCACCGTGCAGAACCAGCGGGACGGGAATTTGCTGGTGCAGCGTTTTCAGGAGATCCTGGTTGAGTGAGGCTTCGGCGCTTTTCATGCCGTGCACGCTACCCAGGGATACGGCCAGAAAATCGACTCCGGTACGCTCTGCAAATTCTACGGCTCGTGCCGGGTCTGTCATATCGGAGTCTTTAACTTGGTCTGTGCCGTGGGGCACGATACCAATCTCGCCTTCGGCAGTGGCACCGCGTTCATGGGCCATTTGGACCACTTTTGTCGTTTTGGTGACATTTTCTTCATAGCTTAACGCGGATCCATCAAACATGACCGAGTTAATCCCGAGATCCAGCGCCTGTTCGACGATTTCAAGATCCCGGGCATGATCGAGATGGATGGCGACGGGAACCTCGGTTTCTTTGCTGATAACCTGGCAGGAGGTGATAAGTGGTTCAAGACCCATATATTTGATCGACATCATACCAACGGCCAGAATTGCTGGAGAGCGCTCTTTTTCAGCAGCTTTGACGACAGCCCTGATGAATTCCTGGTTGTGAATATTGAAGTGACCGACAGCCCAGGGGGTATCACGATCGATACCAAGTTGATTCAAGTTGCACGGGTTCATAATTTCACCTCATATGGTCGATGTGGCGGATGTGTTGCATGAGAATGTCTACACTTCTAGCCAGTTAGGAAGCGGGGTCGAGTCAATTTTGATGTCTAAAACTTATCTATTTTTGTTGATAAAATGTCATAATTGACAAAAAAGCAAGCAAAAAATTAAATAATATTGACACTGAGGCCCCAATATGTCATTTTGGTTACATTATTTCTTTGCTATAGTTCGCTGACTTACAGCGGCTTCCACTTGAGTCGAACAGGAGTATGGTACGATGGAATCTATCAGACCCCGTATTGGTGTACTCGCGGTAGGTCGCAGTACGTTCGATGTTTCATTTGCCCAGGAGATTCTCACCGAAGCCTGGAGTGCACTTTCTGCTTTAACCTTAGATGTAATCGGGGAATCGAAGCTGCTTTTTGATGCAGATGAAGTAACCGGTGCACTTGCAGGGTTGCAGGGTCAGGATCTTGATCTGGTACTGCTCCTGCAGGTAACCTTTACCGATGCCAGTATGACCCTGGAAATTGCCCGGCAACTGGATGCACCACTGGTCATGTGGTCTTTCCCAGAACCTCGCACGGGGGGACGGTTACGGCTTAATTCATTTTGTGGCATCAACCTCGCCGCTCACGCCCTGTCGCGGGCTGGACTCTCATATCATTATGTCCATGGCGCACCATCAGATGTGGCCGCTGGTGCTCGAATTCAGACTCTTGCCCAAGCCCTGGCTGTTAAGCGCAGCCTGCGCGGCACCCGGATTGGAGTAATCGGTCAACATCCCGAAGGCTTTGATGCGTGCAAATTCAGTAACGAGGAATGCGCCGAGCTCTTCGGCGTTGAAGTTGAAGCACACGATCTGATCAGTTTTCTGGACGGTGTCAAAGCGTTGGATGACGCGGTTGCGCTCCCACACTATGAAGAAAGAGCACAGGTGATGGTCAATCTTGCTGAGATGGATCGCGATGTCACCCTGATGTCATTGAAAGCCTACGAGGGTATGCAACGATTGATCACTGAGCGTGGCTATGGTGGGCTGGCTGTTCGGTGCTGGCCGGAGTTTTTCACCCATTATGGTGCAGCTGCCTGCGGGGCCATCGCATTGCTCAATGAGAATTATATTCCCGGTGGCTGTGAGGCGGATGTCCATGGCGTGATAACCTCTTTAATCCTGCAGGGTCTGGCGGGAGAACCGGCGTTTAATACCGATCTCGTCGATATTGATCCGGAAACTGATACCTGTGTATTCTGGCATTGCGGACAGGCTCCTGTGCAGATGGCTGATCCCCAAACAGAGATCAAAGCCACCATTCACTCAAATCGTAAGTTACCATTACTCAACGAGTTTCCCTTAAAGCCTGGACGTTTCACCATGGCCCGGATCAGTAAAGGGCACGGCAGAACGTCGCTGGTCATTGGGGGTGGTGAGATGGTGCGGGCACCGCTTGCCTTCTCTGGGACATCCGGAGTTGCAAAACTAGACAGTCCCATAACCGAAGTACTGGATAATTTAATGAATGCCGGACTCGAGCATCATAGCGCCATTGTCTATGGTGAGCATCGTCCGGCCCTGCGTGTTTTGGCAGAACAGTTTGGCTTGGATGTTATCGAATTGACAGAATAACAAGGATTGAAAAACTCACGAAGGGGGAGAACGGTATGAAGGCACTTGAGAAGGTGGCACTCATACTTGGCAAGATTAACGGCCTGGTCGAAAAGCTTGCCGTTACGCTTGCCTGGATGATGCTTTTCGCCATAACGATGCTGAACATAGTCCAGGTTTTCTATCGATATGTTCTGAACAACGCCCTGTCCTGGTCCGAAGAAGCATCGCTTTGGATGATGGTCTGGATCACCTTTATTATTCTCCCCGTCGCCTATCACAAGGGACTCAATATCTCCATGATGTTCTTCAGGGATATGCTCGGCAGAAACCGCATCGAGTTTGTTATCCGCTGCGTTTTTCATATTGTCGTGCTGGTCATTGCCGTGGTCTGTCTGGATCTGGCCTGGGATATGTACAAAGGCGGCAGCCGAATTGAACTTCCGGCGTTAGAGGTGAGCAAGGCCTGGGTCTACATGATTATGCCTCCGGCGTGGGCGCTTTTGATTATTGCCGCGGTGGAAGGTCTGGTCAAAGACTTCATTGGGGTACTCGATCCTGAAGCCGCACGCGAGGTCGAAGACCTTCGAGATGGGAATGTATCAGAGGAGGCCGCCGCATGATGTACTTTATCATTTTCCTGATTGTGATGTTTGGTGGCCTCTCCGTGGTCTTTGCCCTGTTGCTCGGCCCCGGCCTGGCATTTGTCATTGATGGCAAGGTCATGTTTCTCAAGTTGCTCTACTCCCGGCTTTTTAACGGGGTATACAGCCCACCACTTTTGGCCCTGCCGTTTTTTATTGTCGCCGGTGAAATTATGAACCAGGGCGGTATTACCAAGAACCTGGTGAATCTGGCCCAAGCGTTTCTTGGGCATCGTCGAGGTGGTTTGGCCCAGGTTAATATCTCATCTTCAATGCTCTTTGCAGGACTATCGGGATCTGCCGTAGCCGATACCTCTGCCCTTGGTTCCATGCTTATCCCAGCTATGGAGAGAAATGGTTATACCCGCCGTTTTGCCGCAGCTGTAACCGCGGCGAGTTCCGTTATCGGCCCGATCATCCCACCATCAGGGTTGATGATTCTCTATGCCTTTGTGATGAATGTCTCCGTGGCCGGTCTTTTTGCCGCCGGGCTGGTACCGGGGCTGGCGATCGGTATGGGACTGATGATCCTGACGGCCTACCTGGCCAAAGTACGAAACTTCCCGGTGGCGAACGAACCAATGCCCTGGAAGGATCGTTTCAAGGCCCTGTTGGATGGCGCAATCCCGCTGATGACACCGGTGATTATGCTCGGTGGTATCCTGGCTGGAGTTTTTACTCCGACGGAAGCTGCCGCGGTTGGTGCGGGTTACGCCCTGATTGTCGCCCTGGCAACCCGGCAGATGAAGATCACTGATATCCCCCGGGTTTTCAGCTCAGCAGCTATTTCCTCCGGCGTCATCCTGATGCTGGTCGGTGCAGCGGTAAGTTTCGCCTCAATTGTGAGTTTTTATCATACCCCCGAGAAGATGGCCCGGTTGGTGCTGTCGGTGAGCGAGAATCCCTATGCGGTATTCTTCATGGTTAACATTCTGCTCTTTATCGTCGGTATGTTCCTGGATGCGGGACCAGCAATCCTGATTCTCGGCCCAATTCTTGGGCCGGCAATGGCCCAGGTGGGCATTCATCCCCTGCATTTTGCGGTTGTAATGTGTGTAAACGTTACTGTCGGTCTGGCGACCCCACCGATGGGACTTGTATTATTTGTGGCTGCGGGTTTGAGCCGCGAATCTTTAGAGAAAATCGCCATAGAGATGATACCTTTCCTGTTGGTTGAGGTATTGGTGATTTTTCTCATTTCGTATTTCCCGATTCTGACCCTGTCGATTCCAAAATGGCTGGGTTACCTGGACGTGCCTGCTGCTGCCAGTTGGATACTGCGTGGTGTGGGCGGTTAAACGTGTGTTGAAACACAAATTACAGAGGAGGAGTATCAGATGAAGAAGTTATTGGTTTTACTTGCAGCGTGTCTGTTTGTCTTTGGTGTAACCAGTGTGTACGCAGCAGATCACACCTTGAGAATTGTTCATCTCTCAAACACCAACGACGAAGATTATGACGGCGCTCTTACGTTCAAAGATTATGTGGAAGCGCGCTCAAACGGCAAAATCGTCGTAGAAGTGTACCCCGGTGCACAGCTGTGTGGTAATGCTGGTGAGTGTTACGAAGCGACCCAGGGTAATGTAATCCAGATTCACCAGATGACCATCGGTGGAATCTCTGTTGCTTTTCCCGAGCTTCAGGTTATGGATCTGCCGTACATGATGGACAACGATTCAGTGGCGGAAGAAGTATTGACCGGCCCGTTCCTGAACGTGGTCAGGCAGCATGTCCTGAAAAAGGGTGGTCCGAGAATTATGACCATGACCAATACCGGTGGCTGGAGAAATATTGCCAACACCAAGCGTCAGGTCAAATCTCCTGCAGATATGAAGGGGCTCAGGATCAGAACCATCAACTCCCCGCTGCAGCAGACCCTGGTTAAAAACCTTGGCGCCTCTGCAACTCCTGTGGCGTGGCCAGAGGTATACACCTCGCTGGCAACCGGCGTAATTGATGGCTCCAAGAACGGAATCACCGACATTGTCGGGATGAAATTCCATGAGCACATCAAACATGTGACCCTGGATGGACATGCGTACATGGCCAGTCTCTGGATCATGAATGAAGATGCGTATCAGGCGCTTGATAATGACCAGAAGCGTATTGTAAATGACGGATTTGCACATCTCGGTCAGGTTTGTTTTGCTTTCCCGAAGCGTCGTGCGATCAGTGCATACGAAGAATTCAAGAAAGCTGGCGGTACGATCTATGTACCAACTCCTGCTGAAAAAGATGCCTTCCGCGCGGCAGCCGAGCCCCTGCAGAAGTGGTACACCGACAAGTACGGTGCTGAAGGTGCTGAGCTCCTCAAA
The DNA here is from genome assembly GCA_004796425.1 of Desulfobulbaceae bacterium. Classification (GTDB taxonomy): domain Bacteria; phylum Desulfobacterota; class Desulfobulbia; order Desulfobulbales; family Desulfocapsaceae; genus MADRE3. The sequence continues at coordinate 6,362 of QZLB01000243.1, forward strand.
GCATACAAAGCAGCAATTGTGGAAGCTGAGGAAAAACTCGATGCCAAGCTGAAGTTGAACATGTAATCCAGCTCCTTTCATGGTGGGTGGCCTGCGGGCTACCCACCATTTTTTTTCGTCGAATTTAGTAATAGAGATAGAATGATGGACCCTCAAAAACTCACTCCCATAACAAATTTGCAACTGGTAGAAATCCTGGCTGACCGGGTGCGTTTCTCAACCGATGGTGGTCAACTTGAAATCAGCTTCTGGGATGAGGATATCGCCCGGCTGCGACTGGGTGATGCGGAAGTTAACAGTTATCCGATCATTGTTGGAAAGCCTGCTGGTAAAGCAATCTCGCATTCAGTGGAGGATAATCAACACGTGATTCGTTGCGGGCAGGGTGAGGTACGCCTTGGGCCGGCACATACTGATGCTGAAAATGGGCCACAACCCGTTCATCTCTCTTATGATTTTAAGGAGAGCGCGGTGGTGCAACCCTCTCCGGATGGACACTTCGTCAGGCGTTTTCGAATTCCTCCTTTTGCCAGAACAAACAAAGGGTGGTTCTTTTCGGTTGGTCTACAACCGGGAGCACCGATCTACGGTTTTGGCGAAAATTACGCAACCCTGAATAAGCGCGGACAGCAATTGACCAGCTGGGCAGAAGATGCCCTGGGGGTTAATGCGGAGGTCTGTTATAAAAATGCGCCGTTCTGTTGGACCCCCAATGGTGCGGCATCTGAGAACGGAAGTTCCGGGTATGGAGTCTTTATCCATACAACTGCCCGGGTAACCCATGGCGCCGGATATCCGGCCTGGTCAAACTGGAGCTATGCAGCCCATGTCGAAGATGAACGACTCGATCTCTTTTTCATCGCCGGGGATAGCCCGGCAGCCATGATCGAGCGATATACGTCGATTACCGGTCGGACCGATGATGTCCCGCTCTGGAGCCTGGGTAACTGGATTTCACGTGCCTATTACCAGACCTTTGAAGAGGCGGAGGAGATTGCCCGTACCATACGGCAACGTCAAATTCCCTGTGACGTGTACACGCTTGACGGTCGGGCATGGCAGGATACCGATAGTCGGTTTTACTTCCAGTGGGATCCCAGTCGCTACCCGGAACCGGAAAAGTTTATCGGGGTGATGCGGGAGCTGGATCTTAAGCTTTGTGTGTGGGAGTACCCAATCTGTTCAAAGAACAACCCGCTGTACGAGGAATTTGACCGGAAAGGCTGGTTTCTTAAGGATGCTGAAAGCAACACATACGAGTATGAATTTGATCTCTCGCCATTTGGTAAGGTTCTGACTCCATTGCCTAATTCTGGACTTTTTGATTTTACGGTACCGGAAGCTGCCCGCTGGTGGTATGATCAGCACCGCAAATTGCACGAGATGGGGGTTGATGTCTTCAAGGTTGATTTTGGTGAGCAGGTACCAGAAGATGCCTACGCCTCAAACGGTGATTCGGGGATTAAGTGCCACAACGCGATCCCATTCTTATACAATCAGACCTGCTTTCAGGCCTCGAAGGATCACTTCGGCACCGGCCTGGTATGGTCACGCAGCGGGTGGGCAGGGTCACAAAGATTTGCTCTGCAGTGGGGTGGTGATCCTCAGGCATCATGGAATGGGTTGGCCGGATCAATTTTGGGCGGCTTGAGCTGGGGGATGAGTGGTGCACCGTTTTATGCCCATGATATCGGTGGGTTTTACGGTGGCCCACCGGATGACGAACTATATGTTCGCTGGCTGCAGGCAGGCGTGCTGAGCCCGTTCTGCCGGATCCATGGTATCGGACCGAGGGAACCATGGTATTTCAGTACTGAAACAGAACGCATTGTCAAAGAGTGGCTTGGTCTTCGATATCGACTGATACCGTACCTGCAACGGCAGGTAAAAGAAGCAATGGCGTCCGGTATGCCGGTGATGAGGAGCATGGTACTTGCCTTTCCCGAGGAGCAGAGAACCTGGGCATTTGAAATGCAATACATGCTCGGCGACCACCTCCTTGTTGTACCGATCGTACAGCCGGGAGGCTGGACAACGTATTGTTTACCGGAAGGAATCTGGTATGATTATTTCACTGGCGAACAGCGAGCAGGTGGACAGGTCTATTCGCAACAGATTGGTATAGATCGAATCCCTGTTTTTGTAAAAGAAGGCGCGGTGATAGCTGAAGGTCCGGCCGTACAGCACACTGGAGAAATAAAGAGCGGCAGAAGAATAGAGAAAATTCGGGTGTTTGGCGTACCATTAGCTCGTTCTGTGGATCATGAAGCTGAGGTATCACTGAAAGCCACCGAGAAAAGTGTGCGGCTGAGCTTCACCCCATCGGTTGCGTGTGAAGTGCATAATGCACATCATAATCTGAGCGACGGTATACTTGAGGTTTATACTGAATAGAACACCGGGAAAGATATGAAAGCCAAGAGCGTTAAGGTTTCCGAACGTCGAGAAGATATTGCCAATGTCGTTAATAGTAAGGGATATGCAAGTATCGAATACCTGGCTGAGAAGTATGGCGTTTCGACCCAGACCATTCGTCGCGATATCCTGGTCCTGAGTAAGGAAAAGTTGGTGGTCCGACACCACGGTGGGGCCGGATCTGCCTCGAGCCTGGTAAATATCAGCTATGATGTTCGCCGGATCTCAATGCTCGATGAGAAACGAAAACTCGCTGCCGCCGCCGTATCGATGATCAGACCCAGTCATTCGATGTTCATATCCGGGGGGTCTACGATGGAGATCGTTGCCAAGGAGCTCTCGGAACTTTCAACGCTCTGTGTGATTACCAACAATATTCATGCCGCATTTCACCTGTACAGTAAAAGCGAGATAGAGCTGCTGATGCCGTGCGGCAGAGTCCGCCATCATAACGGGGGAATTATTGGACCGACGGCCATCAGTTTTATCGAAAATTTCCAGGCAGATTTTCTGTTAATGGGTATCGGGGCAATTTCACCGGAGGGACGACTGCTTGATTATGACTACGAGGAGGCA
>QZLB01000055.1 GCA_004796425.1 Desulfobulbaceae bacterium
ATACATGATTACGGATGCGGCCTGCTGAGGTACCAGACGCATCACCATTTTCTTGATCAGGGCGGGATCGCTCTGGTCCAGAAGTGATGCGGTAAAACTCACCTGCAGCCTGCTCAAAATTCTTGTTGCAAGCTCTGCAGGTAAAGCCGCAATAATGTCTGCGGCGTCACCACTTGGCAATTCTTCAATCATTTTTATGGCTTCATCAATATCATTCTCAATGAGTTTGATGGTTAGGGGTATTAATTGTTCAACACCTAAATCATGCTCTGCCATTGCGTACTCCTTCGATTCGCGAATGATAAAAAAATTGATAATTGACATGTCTAATAAAGCTTGCGTTTGCCAAAGCTGGAACCAATAACACTAAAGCTGTTTTCAACAATAAACAACGCATTGGTGTCGATGTTAAAAACCTTCTCTTCAAGCCGCTTAAGTTGCAAATTGTTGGTAATGGTCATAAGCATCTCTTTATCGCGACCTGAATAAGCTCCACGTGCGGAGATAATCGTGGCACCCTGTTTCAACTCAGTCATAATGGCTTCTGCAATTTTCTTGTTACTCTCACTCAGAATATACACGACTTTTCTATTGTTAAACAATGCCAGGACATATTCGAGCGCACCAGACGAGATTGCAGTGAGGATGATCGATGCGATAACAAGATCAATTTCATAAAGAACAAGCGCGCTACTGAACAGTACAAAGTTATACAATATAAAAAACTTCCCAACGCCGAAGTTATATTTCCGATTGAGTATCAGTGCAATGATATCAAGGCCGCCACCCGAGCCCAGAGAGCGTAGAATCATACCGCTCCCAACACCACATATTACCCCTCCCGCTACTGCCGCATAAAGTTGATCTTCAATCATGAGATTGTAAGAAATCAATTCAGAGGCAAGTGTCAGAACGAACACCCCCCACAATGAATAGAGAAAAAAACGCCGGCTGAATTGAAAGTATGCAATGCCAAGAAGAGGAACGTTTGCGATCAGGTACAGGATCCCCGGACTCAGCACGTCCAACTTATAGGTGATTAACAGACCTGTACCATAAAGCCCACCGATGATAAAGTTATGGTGCACTAGCACAGCTTTCGCGCCAAAGGCGAAAAGAGTCGCTCCCGCAGTTATCAACAACAGGTTCCAAGAAATTGATTTAAATGAATTTTTCGTAGCCATTTTGTCTCCGAACGCATCTACTTAAAAACAGGAAAATCACGCTCTTTGAGTTTCCCAGTTAGTTACCGAAATTGCCCTTACATCTCTGGTGACAAAGAATTCGTTCTCTTCCCTGCAGAGCACCACGAAATATATCCATTGGGTAATCTCACACTGAAATACTTAGATTTTATTTCGTTTGCCTCTCGAACACTTCTTACCACACATATATCATGGGGTTCCCGGGAAATTTTCAAGTTAAGTAGGATCATACGTCCTATACCTTATGCTAACTCATCCCTCGCTACAAAAATCGTTGCGAGCATGTTCTTTAGATGTTTAACATCTTGTAATCTCATAATAAGATCTCTGCAATCATAGTGCTTGGCCTCAAACTTCGAGGTATAAATAAAATTCACTACTTCCACCGCACCATCTATTCTTGCTGGATCCCTGGCTATCTTTCTGAAATATTCGATCACTTATTCATAATCAAAAGACTTTATAGGATATGCATTGATAACCTTACAAGCCTCCCATACAACCTATTTAAACGCCACTTACTTAACCCTAGCACCGCATAAGGTCATAAATAGTTAAAATTATTTAATTTACAACACATAGCATTCCATTAGTCAGGAAAAAGGTGAGATTATTTATAGTATTCATTACGGTTAGTCAACAAAATAAGAGAAGATGAAATGATATTTTGTAATATCAAGTAATATCAAATAGTAAAAACCAAGTTGCGCCTATGCAATCAGACGCTTACCGAAAACGCCGTTGTATCGAAGTATTAAACTTGAGACACGATTTATATATTTTCGTGCTTATCATATTGTAATCAGGAAGTTTAGTAGGTTTGTCCTGGAAATAAATTTAGGGGAATGCGGGTTTAATGCTGTTTAATTCATTTCTCTTCATATTTTTTTTTCTGCCCGTCACACTGGTTGTTTATTACCGGTTGGCAGACAGCGGATTTCGATCATCGGCGATCGCCTGGCTGGTGATCTGTTCACTGTTTTTCTATGGTTGGTGGAACCCACCGTACCTCCTGCTGATCATCTGTTCAATCCTGGTTAATTTCACCATCGGTCGTGGACTGCAGCGCATAGCTGCAGGAGCAGCAAAAAAACTGCTGCTAACGGTCGGTATCGCCTTCAACCTCTCTCTCCTCGGCTACTTCAAATATGCCAATTTTTTTATCGACCAGCTCAATGTGATTTTCACCACAGGTGTCAAGCTGGAGCCGATCATGCTGCCATTGGCCATTTCCTTTTTCACTTTTCAACAGATCGCCTACCTGGTTGATGTGTATCGCTCTGATGTACAGAAATATCGGTTTTTGCATTACTGCTTGTTTGTCACCTTCTTTCCGCAATTGATTGCCGGACCGATCGTCCAGCATCATGAGATGTTTCCACAATTTGCTAGACTCACCCAGTCAAATGAACGGCTGAAGCAGCTCTCCTTCGGAATGGTGCTCTTTTTGATCGGGCTGTCTAAAAAAGTACTTTTTGCCGATAGTCTGGCCCTTTATGCCAGTCCGATTTTCGATGGTGCCGAGCGAATGGTGGCCCTGAGTTTCTGGGAAGGGTGGAGTGGTGCCCTGGCCTACAGCCTGCAACTCTATTTTGATTTCTCAGGTTATTCGGACATGGCGCTGGGCTTGGCCAAGATGATGAATATTAATCTTCCTATCAATTTTAATTCTCCATACAAGGCCACCTCAATCATCGATTTCTGGCGAAGATGGCATATTACCCTGTCCCGCTTCTTGCGGGATTATCTCTATATACCCCTCGGCGGAAACCGGGTGGCCCGCCCACGCTACTATACAAACCTGTTTCTCACCATGCTGCTCGGGGGAATCTGGCACGGTGCCGGCTGGACCTTTGTGATCTGGGGTGCGCTGCATGGGTTCTGCCTTATTATTAACCATCTCTGGCGCTCAGGATGTAAGGCATTGTTGGGACCTGATCGAAAATCTACACCAATCGGAATTTTTTGTGGTCGTGTACTGACATTGCTTTGTGTGATAATCGGCTGGGTATTTTTCCGAGCCGAAAGTGTCGAGGGGGCCTGGTATTTGCTCGGGGTGATGCTTGGTACGAACGGTTTTGGTGTGCCCCAGGATCTTGCTGATCAGTTGGTCTATCTGCAACAACTTGTTCATACCTTTGGTATTATCGGTAGTGAGTCGGGATTGAGAATTGATTTATGGAGCGGTATGCAGCTCATTTTTCTGCTCGGACTGGTGGCCTTGTTCTTCCCCAACAGCAATCAGCTGATTGAAGATAATGGTAAATGGTTTACGTTCAGCCGATATCTTCTATCGAAACCATTACTTACCGGAATCGCAGGAAGTAGCCTGTTTTTCTATGTCTTCATCAACTTGAGCAGAGAGGCAGAGTTTCTCTATTTTAATTTCTAAATCATGAAACGATATAAAATTTTCATACGCACCCTGCTCATTCTTTTTACGACCCTGGTAACACTTCACTTCCTGCCCCTGATCTATGTTGACCCACTCAATATCCTGCCCGTCGATATCTCCAAAAATACGTTTTATCTCAGAGAAATGCGCTTTCAGGCAGCGGGGTTAATAAATAGAACAGATATTGACTCGGCTATTGTCGGCTCCTCAATGGCGGCAAATTTCGATGCCCGGGAGGCGGGGGAAAAACTTGGAGGCAGCTTTCTCAATCTTTCACCCGATGGCTCACTTTTAAAGGAACGGGAAGTCATTCTTCACTATTTCCTGGAAAAACGACCGGTAAAGAACCTGATCATCAGCCTCGATGGGATCAGCCAGGTTCAGCGAAACAAAGGAATCCCCCTCAACCTCTGGAGTTACCTGTATAACGATTACCGGATAGACGACCTGAAGGTGTATACCAATCGCAAGTACTATCCTTTTGTCAGCTGCCACCCCGATATTAGAGCCATCCTGCCAAAAAATTTCTTCGGCAAATGCAGAAAAGGCAGAATCCGTGAATCGATGTTTGACCTTACCGCGTGGCAGCCAAACCCCTATCACCACCTTCGTTTTGGTGGCATCGATAATTGGCTGGACAACAAGAATAACAACCAGATTAAGCGTGCGGTGCGCGATTTGATTGAAGCGGCTGATAAAGTCATCGCAGGTAAAACTGATGAGATCGAATCAGATATCGATCCTGCTGAATTCACCCGAACGATAATCCCTTTGGCCAGGGCATACCCGGACACGCGCTTTCTGCTCTTTTTCCCGCCCTACATGATCTATGATTACGCCATAGATGCCCAGACGGCTCCTCTAATTTTTGCCGGCTATAAGCAGATGGTCGCAGAAGTAGTGGCCGCTTCGGAGGGACTTGAAAATATCGAGCTCTACTGGTTTGCAGACCAGCCATTTGTAAAAGATATCAGAAATTACAAAGACCTCACCCACTATCACGCTGATTTCAACTCCTACTTCATTGATGAATTCAAGCGCAAAGGCTCCCAGATTAATGAATCAAATTACCAGCAGCTGATCGATCAGCTCGACCGGGATGCACAGAGTGCAGATCTGGTAGGAATGGCCGATAATTTCCGTAATCAGGTCGACACCAGATTCTGACGAAGCAGTTTGATATGCTCCGGCCCAATACCGCAGCAGCCGCCGATAATCGTGGCCCCGAGATCTTTCCAGGCACCAGCAAATTGAAGATACCCATTGGGATCAAGGTCATCACGAATTTCCGATAAAGAGCTGTTGGCTTGTGAGTCCTTTGGCATGGGGGGAAAGGCGTTGGCATAGACCCCGACTCGAAGCTTAGCCCCCAATTTCTGAGCCTGTTGCACGGCAGTTTCAACGGCTGGGGCCATTACCTCTGGCTGACTGCAGTTAAACAAAACGGCGGAAGCACCATGGTCAACGGCCGCTGCGACCCCGTCCTTAATCAGTTCTCCTGAACGCAGACAGCCCCCATGGACAAGATCAACCAAACCATCCTGCAGCGTGAAGGAATACCAACGCTCCCTATTGTCTTTTGGCAGCGCTTTTGCGATGACCTCAACTTCAGCGATGGAACTGATAGTTTCGCCAAGCCAGAAATCAACAAACGGTTCCAATGCCGCGGTTATTTTTTGCAGTGGGAGCTGTGCACCCTCCGGATTGAACAGATCGGGGCGGTAGGAACCATAGAGGGGTGGAATTGAACCTGCCACCCGGCAGTCATGCACTGCGGCCACCTCTCTGGCAAGTTGCCCTGCCAACCTGGTCAAACCGGTACCTTCATTATCAAAACGATCCTTTCCGATGTGAAACGGTACCACCGCATAATTACTGGTGGTCAAGACGTGACACCCGGCTTGGGCAAATGACTCGTGGGCTCTTTTGACCAGATGGGGGGTCTTCATTAAACAGAGCGCTGACCACTCCGGTTGGCCAAATGGCGCCCCCATTCTCAGGATTTCACGCCCCATCCCACCGTCTAATATGGTCAACTCCTGTCGTATACGGTGTTTCGTCATGAGTGTCTCGGTCAATCCCCTGGAGAAAACTACTATTTATAATCCTGATTAGACGTTTTCCGAATATATAGCAATGAACCCGATCAACAATCCTGATTTTACTGGTTATGTTCAACGAAAATCAGCTCATCCACAGGATAGCCCAGTGATGCAACCCGGCTCACAAAATCACGCTTCATCTGCTCGTTCACACTTGGTGTCCGTGAGAGAAACCAGAGATACGATTGGTCTGGTCCGGTCACATAGGCGTATTGATAATTGTCCTGATCAAGTTCAAAGATCACATAGGAACCGTAAAAAGGTCCAAAGAAAGAAACTTTCAGGTATCCTTCATCTTCTCCCCGAACAAAGTAAGCCTTACCCTCCGCCTGGCTCCACTCATTTTTCGTTTCTGAAAATCCTCGATTAACCACCATTACTCCACCGTCGTCCTTTAGGGAATATTCCGCAGTGACATTGGAAAGACCCCGCTCGAAGCGGTGATCAAGCCGGGCAATTTCATACCATTTTCCAAGATAACGAGACAGATGAAAATCTGAAACCGGCGAAATATTCTTTGGATAACCAGTACAACCAGCCAGAAATAGTGAACAGAGCGTTACCAGCACTTTTTTCATTACACGACATCCTTTTCTTGAAGGGATGAATGCAAATTCAGATCGGATTGCAACCTGATTATGGCAAGCTCCTTTGCTTTAGCTTCTATATCAACCGTTATATCAACGTCCCGACTGCGCTCCAACCAGTAGAGTGGAAAGTCCTCGGACCTGATATAGTCATCGTGAGGTTGTGGTTTGTTCGAATCATACCCTTCTTTTGATGAAGATATATGAAAAAAGGGCTCACGACCAACCTGTGCCCAGCTCTTTATTGCCGCATCCGTTGCTTCCTCCAGGCTCAGACTATCAACCAGACAGCGATGATGATGTACATCATACACCAGAGGGATAGCGAGTTCACGGCAAATCGGGAGAAGGTCTTCAGGACTGTACGACCGATCATCATTTTCCAGGGAAAGCCGCAATTGTACAGACTG
>QZLB01000092.1 GCA_004796425.1 Desulfobulbaceae bacterium
TATACTGACACCGACAATGAGATCAAGGCCGTTCGAAACCTCTGTGAAGCTGCCGGAGCACGTGTTGCCCTGTCTCGCCACTGGGAGCATGGCGGTGATGGTGCTGTGGAGTTTGCCGATGCGGTAATCGATGCATGCGAAGAACCAAATGATTTCAGGTTCCTCTACGAGCTTGATACACCGCTGGAGAAACGCATTGAACTCATCGCCAAAGAAGTTTATGGCGCAGATGGTATCTCTTTTACACCAGAAGCGACTGCCAAACTGAAACGTCTGGCAGACGATCCTGAGATGGCGACCATGGGCACCTGTATGGTTAAAACACATCTGTCGTTGTCACATGATCCCAAACTGAAGGGCGTTCCGAAAGGATGGACATTGCCGATCAGTGATATCCTCACCTATAAAGGAGCTGGGTTTGTGGTACCGGTCGCCGGCGCTATCAGCTTGATGCCAGGTACCGGTTCAGACCCCGCCTATCGACGTGTGGATGTCGACCTCGAAACGGGCAGAGTGACAGGAGTATTCTAACGAACGCGACTGTCGCTGGTATTTTATGAGAGAAGGGTGTAATATTAACAGTGAGATTCACTATTCCTATTACACCCTTTAGTTTGGAACACATATATGGCTGCACCATCTGCATCAACCGCACGGAAATCTTCCATAAAAAAGACGGTCAAAGATCAGTCTGGCGCTGGAAGAATTAAGCTTGGCGAACTGCTGAGTAAAGCCGGTTACATCACCACTACCCAGTTTGAGACGGCAAAAAAAGAAGTCCAGAAAAACGGACTTCGAATGAGTGCCGTTCTGCGGCAGCTTGAGTACATTGATGACAACACGGTTTTCAATTTTCTCAGTCGTCAGCACAACTACCCTCCGGCGGTTATTAAAGATGAACCACCATCACCAGAAGCAATCAAGCTTGTATCCTATGAGTTAGCGAAAAAATATCTCGCATTTCCACTTCGGCTGGCCGGCAATACACTCCAGGTCACCATGGCAGAACCATCTGATGCGACAGCCGTCGAAGAGCTTCAGGATGAGCTGAAAAAGGAGCTATCGGTATGCGTATCAACAGAAAAAGACATCGTTGAGGCGTATCAGAAGTATTACAAAATTGATGAGGAAGAGGCCAAGTCGTATTTCTCAACCGGTGATGAAGCTGAAGAAGAGATGGCAATCACAGAGGTAGATGACTTTGGTGCAATTGTTGCTGAAGCTGCCGATGATTTTACCATTGAGAGTACTGATGAAGACGAAGGACTCGATCAATTTAATGCCTCTGACGCTCCAATTATTAAGTTGGTAAATGGTATCCTGGTAAAAGCAGTGCAGGATTCTGTGTCTGATATTCACGTCGAACCGTACGAGAAAAGCATGCAGGTTCGGTATCGCAAGGACGGTTCACTCTTCAAGTCAATGAACCTCCCCCTGACGATCAAAAACGCCATGATTGCCCGCCTGAAGATCTTATCAGGTCTTGATATTACCGAGCGACGCGTACCTCAGGATGGTCGAATCAAGATGCGAATGGGCAAGAATCGCTCAGTTGATTTTCGAGTTTCCTCCCTGCCAACTCTGTTTGGCGAGTCAGTCGTTCTTCGAATCCTGGATAAAAGTTCACTTAATGTCGATTTGACCAAGCTTGGGTTTGAACAGCAAACATTCGAAATGTTGAAGCGCTGTCTTTCCAGGCCCCAGGGTTTGTTGCTGGTTACCGGACCGACCGGTTCGGGGAAGACGGTTACCCTCTATTCTGCGCTGAACTCGCTTAACAGCGAGGACATAAAAATCCTGACAGCGGAAGATCCGGTGGAGTTTAACTTCAAAGGAATCAATCAGGTCAATGTCAATCAAGAGGTTGGCATGACGTTTGCTGCCGCGCTGAAAGCATTTTTGCGACAGGATCCTGACATTATAATGGTTGGTGAGATTCGTGATTACGAGACCGCAGAAATTGCGATCAAAGCAGCGATGACCGGCCATCTCGTTTTTTCAACGCTGCATACTAATGATACTGCTGCAACAATCGGTCGTATGGTAGACATCGGGGTTCCACCCTACATGATTGCATCCTCGGTCACCATGGTTCTGGCCCAGCGGTTGGGTCGCCGTTTATGTCAGGCCTGTCGGAAGAAAGTTGATTATGATGAAAATACACTTCTCTCTGCTGGCTTCAAAGAAGATGAAGTGAAAGGGGGAGCCGCGTTCTATGGTCCAAACGGATGCCCCGAGTGTAATGGGCTTGGTTATAAAGGACGGGTTGGTTTTTTTGAGCTTATGGAGGTAACTGAAGAAGTTGCCAAAGCAATCTCGTCCGAGGTACCTGAGGACCAACTTCGCAAGATTTCTATCAATGAAGGAATGACGCCGCTGAGAGACGCTGCTCTTGAAAAGGTCAGACAGGGAATTACCAGTATTGATGAAGCTATTCGAAGAACCGTTGCGCACAAAGAAAGTCTGCCAGCCTATCTTGTCAATCCCGATGTCGAAGAATATGAGGATGGCGACACCATCATCAGAGAAGGAAACACCGATATTGATTTTTTCAAATTGATACGCGGTGCGTTAACCGTCGTAAAAGGTGGCAAGAAAATAGCTGAACTCACCGAACCGGGAGAATATTTTGGTGAGATGGCCGCAATTTCGGGGGAACAGCGAACGGCCTCCATTATCTCTCAGGGCAGATGCACGATTAAACGTTTTCCTGGAGATAAAATTGATGAGATAATTGCGAAATATCCAGATGTATCCAATCATCTATTCTCGACCATGACTTCCAGGCTCCTCAAATCCAACCAGATCATTGTTAAACTGGCAGGTGGCGGCGCAAGACGACCACCCGGACCGCCTTCCGGAGCTAAAAAATCTGGTCGGTAATTTCAGGTTAATGGCTATCGGCCGATCCTTCTACCTGATCCTAATCTACAATGATCGAGAGAACCCGAAAGATAAAGGTAACGGTTTATTCAGACGGCAGGCCCGGACATGAGAAACAGTCACGTGCTCTGGTTACTGCGCTATCTCGCTATTTTACAGTCGAAACTAACTGGGTTATGGTCACGAAGCCATCGGTTTCTTTCCACATCGTTAAACTAATCTGCTACTTTTTAGGGTGGGGTAGCCGACAGAAACAGACCAATCCCGGTGGACTTATCATTGGGACCGGGTCAGCAACCCATTTACCCATTCTACACCAAAAAAAGAGTTCTGGTGCCAGAGCAGTCATCTGTATGTCACCACCTTCGTATCTACTGAGCCGCTTTGATCTCTGTTGTATACCCTCACATGACAACGTTACAGAGAAAGAAAATGTTTTCCTCACGACAGGACCACCGAGTCTTTGCGTTGATCAAGGAGTGCATAGCCTTTTCAAGGGACTGATTCTGGTTGGCGGACCTAATGCTGAAACTGACGGTTGGTATGAGAATAGTATTGCAGAGGCTATCAAACAGATTTTGGAAGTGCATAAATCGATAGAATGGAAAATTTCATCATCACCTCGTACACCAACAAAAACTGAAAAAATGCTGAATCAGTTTTGTGACCAACATGAACATGCGACCTTTTATACTTATCAGGAAACAATGCAAGGTTGGGTTGAAGCCGAATATGCCGCATGTAAAACTGTGTGGGTCACTGCTGATTCTGTTTCGATGGTTTTTGAGGCGCTTTCTGCAGGTTGCCGGGTTGGTATAATTCCAGTACAATGGAAGCGCAATACGAATAAGTTTGTTAAAAGTATTCAAATACTTGAAGAACAGGGGAGAGTTTTTTCCCTGACCAAGGGACTGGATCAAAAAGTGAATGACACTCCTGAACCAGAACTATTGAACGAGGCCGATCGATGTGCCCGGGAGATAATAAGACGATGGTGGAGCAAAACCTAACGGTCGTACAGGTTGTACCCGTAATGGACGAGGGTGGAGTCGAGGGGGAAACCCTTGATTTTGCAAGCTATCTTGCACAATGCGGGCATCGATCGATTGTCATCTCCGGAGGAGGGCGGCTGGTAAAACAACTGACTGAAAATGGCGTTGAGCACGTAAACTGGGAACATATTGGAGCTAAAAGTTATCGATGTTTGAAATATTTGAAAAAACTTGCACGATTTCTCGTTGATGAACAGGTCGATATTCTTCATCTGCGGTCCCGCTTACCGGCTTGGATCGGTTATCTCGCCTGGAAAAGTCTCCCACCGGATAAACGTCCTCGACTGGTTACAAGTTTTCACGGTTTTTATTCGATTAACTCATATTCTACCATTATGACCAGAGGTGAGAAGGTCATTGCGGTTTCTAATATGATCAAGGATCATATCCTTGAGCATTACAAAATACACCCTCAGAAAATAGAATTGATCCATGGTGGTTATGATGAGATAGCCTTTAACCCGGACTCGGTTGAAAGCCAGCGTCTTCAAGAACTGAGAGACAGGTGGCAAATACCGGACGATCAGGTCGTCTTAATGCTGCCGGGAAGACTCACATCATGGAAGGGGCAGGATGTTTTTATCGATGCACTTGGGTTGATTAAGGATCTCGACTTTTGTGCGCTGCTGGTTGGTGATACAGAGGATAATAATTCTTTTACAAAAAGGCTGAAAGACCGGATTTCAGCTCTCGAATTATCAGAAAAGGTTCACCTTGTCGGTCATTGTGCGGATATGCCAGCAGGCCTGATGCTGGCCGATATTGTAGTATCTGCCTCTTCAAGCCAGCCGGAGGCTTTTGGTAAAGTTGCCATTGAGGCAATGGCCATGGCCAAGCCGGTTGTAGCGACCAAACACGGGGGAAGCCTGGAGACGGTCAAGGATGGTGAGACAGGGTGGCTTGTGAGACCATCTGATCCACACGCACTTTCAACGGTCTTACGCAATGCTATTTTGAACAAAGAGCAGTTACCTGAGATTGGCAGAAGGGGAAGAGTCTGGGTTCAGCAAAATTTTACCGCCCGGATCATGGCAGAAAAAACGCTTGGGCTTTATAGGAAACTCATTGAGGAAAAAGAACAAAGGAACAAAGGAGAAATCCTATCAGTTGTTCAATTGCTTCCTCGTCTTGAGGTCGGGGGTGTCGAACGAGGGACACTTGAAATTGGCAAATATCTTGCCGAAAATAACCACCGATCCTTTGTGATTTCTGCTGGAGGTCGACTAGTCGAACAACTGAACAGCGAGGGAAGTTGGCATATTCCCTGGAATATTGGCCAAAAAGGTCCGGGGGTTTTGAAATATCTACTGCCACTCAGACGTTTTCTTAAGAACGAAGAGATCGATATTCTACACTTACGATCACGTATGCCTGCCTGGGTTGGGTATCTGGTCTGGAAAACCATGCCGAAAAAAAATAGACCCATTCTCATTACGACGTTTCACGGGTATTACTCGGTAAATCGGTACAGCGCGATCATGACTAAGGGAATGGGGAAGATCGCGGTTTCCAAGGGGATAAGAGAGCATATTAGAGAGAAATACGGTGTCTCAGATAAGGTAACTCTTATTTATCGTGGAGTTGACAAGGACACCTTTGATCCACGCCAGGTATCAAAGGACCGAATCGATTCCTTGAGAAAGAAATGGCAAATCAGAAATGACCTTCCCGTGGTAATGCTACCCGGTAGACTCTCAAAGATTAAAGGGCAGGATGTCTTCATTCAGGCAGTCTCATACATGTCACTGCCGTTTCAGGCCATAATCGTTGGTGATACTGATGCAAACAGGAATTTTGCCGATGAACTAGAAAAATTAATTCAGACATTACAGGTACAGGAGAAGGTAAAAATGGTTGGTCATTGTAATGACATGCCTGCGGCACTGCTGCTGGCCGATCTTGTAGTGTCAGCCTCTTCCAATGAGCCGGAAGCCTTTGGCAGAACAACCGTAGAAGCCATGGCTATGGGAAAACCAGTTGTTGCTACCGCCCATGGAGGATCCCTTGAGACCGTCAAACCTGACGAAACAGGCTGGTTTGTCGAACCTGGTAATCCGCAGGATCTTGCCAGAGGAATTGGTGCCGCGTTGGGTTCTCCGACTCAATTGGTGAATTTCGGCAAGGCCGGCAAAAGGACGGTGGATGAAAAGTTCACGACTATTTCGATGTGCAGGCAAACAATTGCCCTTTATCAGAAACTGTTCAGACAGTATCGCGCATAACAAATTAACGGTGCTTCAAGCTCAACCGGGTGGGCAAACTATGGTGCGCTGATGCCAGAAGTGCCCCAGACATGAACATGAAGAAGTGACCCGGTTGTGAATCAAGCAGAAAAGAATTCATCAAACAGCCTGACATCATTGCAACAATCACGCCTTGCAATATATGTCTTTCTGAATCCTCCAGGGTCATAGACCGGAAGAATTGGCAGGCAAAAAGTCCGAGAAGCAAGGTGATCCCGACGAGTCCGGTCTGAACCGTTATGAAAAGATACTCATTATGAGGGTTGTTGGTCTGCTTTATCCTGGTTGATTTCGTCTGCTCTTTATGGACCATTTCATACGATCCGGTTCCGTGGCCAGTCAAAGGTTTCTTTTTGATCAGCTCAATGGAAGTGAGCCACCAGTCAAACCGCATGCCAATAGAGGTAATGGAAGATCCCCGCTGGTAATTCTTGATTTCTGAAAGTGCGGCCTCTGTTCTTCTCGAGAAGTTGTCAGAAGACTGGTAGATCGCAGTGAATAATCCAATCACTATAATTGCGGCGACGATGCAATTTCTGAGTTTGAATTTTTGTAGAATGAAGAGGGCCATCAAAACAGAAAAGACAAACATCCCCGTTCTTCCCGGTGCGATATAAAACATGTTTATAACCGCAGCAAGAAAAAGCACAATCCAGAGCAACCGGTATTGCTTCGAGGCGAACGATTTATGGAGCATCCAGAAACTGAGGATCGCCATGAACAAACTATGGGTAATATGATAGACGACGGAATAACCAAATTTTCCTGCAGATGGAATGATTCCGGCCTTCATTCCATATGATATACACATCAAAACGACACAACCTAATATAAATGCCTGCTCTGCATACTTACTGTATTTCTTAGACGATGAGAGAAGCGCTACAACTATAGGGAGCAGAATGAGCTCCCGGTATTTCTTTAATACATACAAACCCTTTTCAAGATTGTCTGGAGAATATGAGATTGCGACTGCCAGCAGGATAAACAGTAAAAGGGAAATGCCGGTAGCGGGGACAGACCGGATGGTTCTGGCAAGAGAGAGAAAAGTGCCTGAGAAAAACCATGATAGGACAAAAAGTGCGGTAAACAAGCCCATTAATGAGGTAGAAAGCGGTGTCGAGAAAGCTGCAAGGCAGACAAAAATACACCCGGCCCGGGTTATTTTTCCAGGTAACCGACTATCCAGCGATGTTTTGAGTGATGTAGTCATAAAGAATTGCAATCATGCAAAATCACAGAACCAGCTGATTCACGATTGTACCATTAATTGTGTTGCATGTTATACAAAAGTTCATATTCACCATGCAGAGCAAGAAGCTCATCATGGGTGCCATCTTCAACAATCTGTCCCTGTTTAATGACAATGATCCGGTCCGCGTTTTTGATTGTGGAGAGACGGTGTGCGATCACAAATGTAGTTCTGTTTTTCATGAGGGTTTCAAGCGCATCCTGAACCTCTCTCTCTGATTCAGTATCCAAGGCAGATGTGGCTTCATCCAATATCAGGATTGGGGCATTCTTCAGAAGCGCTCGGGCAATCGAAATTCTTTGTCTCTCTCCACCTGAAAGGCGGGCACCACCTTCCCCGATAATCGTATCAAAGCCGTCTGGCAGTGACATGATAAAGCCATAGGCGTTTGCCGCACGTGCTGCCTGTTTAATCTGTTCATCACTGCTTTCAAGACTGCCGTAACTAATGTTATTCCGCACACTGTCATTGAACAGGATTGTTTGTTGGGTGACCATGGCAATCTGGTCTCTGAGAGATCTCATGGTGATATCGCGTATATCATTTGAATCAATCAGAATGTGACCCTCTGTTACTTCAAGAAATCGAGGAATGAGGTTGGTAAATGTGGTCTTGCCTCCACCACTGTGGCCAACAATCGCAAGGTTTTGCCCTCTTGGTACCGTGAGTGATATATCTTTGAGGGCGACATTTTCATCGTCGTAGCTGAAATAGACATTTTTAAACTCAATTTTTTGGGAAAAAGGTGTCAACTCGGTGGCACCTACCCGGTCAGAGATTGCCGGTTCGATATCCATTACCGCATAAACCCTGGTAGCCGCAGCAAAGCCCTGTTGAATGGTGGAATTGACCCTGCTGATCTTTTTAATTGGTTCATACGCTACGAAAAGTGCGGTCATTAGCGTAAAAAAAGTACCCGGTGAGGTGGTTTGATTAATGACCTCTCTCCCGCCAAACCAGATAAATAGAGCCAAGGCGATCCCACCAATAAATTCCATGATCGGATGTTGCAGGCAGCGATACCGTGCATCCCGGGTGGTAACGTTGAAGAGGGTGTTGAGTTGATTTACGTATCGTTTGTTCTCATATGCTTCCATATTAAATGCTTTCACGATCCGGTTTCCGGTAATGGTTTCATGCAGGATATTGGAAACATGAGCGGTTTCCTCCTGTGCTTTGGTTGAGAGCTTACGAAATATTTTACCAAACCGAACAATCGGGTAGGCGGCAATCGGCAGGACAATGAAACAGAAAAGAGCGATACGCCAGTTCAGGTAGAAAACCATCGCTAACAGAGCAACAACCGTACATAAATCTTTAAGGATAGCAATGAGGGCACTCGAAACTGCATGTTGTATCAGGTTGATATCTGATAAAATTCTGGAAATAAGAGTACCAGTTGGGAAGGTATTGAAAAATGAAAGCGGTTGAATATGCAGATGCCTGAAAATCTCAGTTCGAAAATCTTTTATAATTGATAACCCAACCTTTTCAAGAATGTAGGTATAGCTGTAATAAAAAATCCCTTTTACACCAAAAATGGTGATGATGACGAAGACGAGGATCATCAGCCATGATTCGTTCTTGGCGATAAATATTTTGTCAATCAGATCCTTGACCAGATAGGTCTGCCCAGCGGTAAGAAGCGCCACCATAACCATCGCAAACATTGAGAATATCATTTGCGTTCGGTATGGTTTAATAGCGTTATAAAGTCTTGATAATATTTCTTTATTACTCATCGATGTTGGCCTATGAGAACTCACGGTAAAGGCGAGTATAATTGATTATTTGCATGATTACGTAAAAGTTCTGTAAGATAGCAGACTCATCATCTTTTGTACACAATAGCTCGCTTTTCAATTGGTATTTATTACAGAATCGAACGATTTGAGGGGGGGAGGGAACCTGCGGACAGGATTGAGGTACATCTTGCATAATCGTTGGGACGTAATTTTGCGTAAAGGTTCAGTTGAAAAATGATGATGCAGTGAGTATTGTGCCACCTCGAATATGACAGAAATATTAATCTGCTGACTACTGCGATGTTCTGGCAATGAGGTGGCTATTGCACATTGGTGAGCCAGCAAATACTTTTTTTCAGGTGATTGAGTGAAACTATCTATCGTAATTCCTGCCTATAACGAAGAAGATAATATCCAGTTACTGTACGATGAGCTTACCGCTGTTTTGTCTACAAACGGTTTTGATTATGAAATACTTTTCATTGATGACGGCTCTTCAGATTCTACGCTACAGATACTAAAAGGGCTTCAGGAAAACGACCCGAGTCTCGTCGTTATCAGTTTTCGCCGAAACTTTGGTCAGACTGCGGCAATGTCAGCGGGTTTTGATTATGCCACTGGAGATGTCATTATCACAATGGATGCGGATTTACAAAATGATCCGCATGACATCCCACGACTGCTCGACAAGATAGCGGAAGGGTTTGATGTGGTGACCGGTTGGAGACATGATCGAAAGGACGCTTTCATCAATCGAAAACTGCCCTCAATTATTGCCAATAAAATCATTTCCTGGACCACCAAAGTATCACTTCATGATTATGGCTGCACCCTCAAGGCGTTCCGGAGTGAGGTAATCAAGAACATCAAATTGTATGGTGAGATGCATCGTTTTATTCCTGCTATTGCCAGTGGTATGGGGATTTCCTTTACAGAAATAAAGGTGAACCATCGACCACGTAGGTTTGGCACGTCAAAATATGGCATCTCACGAACAATTCGAGTAATTCTGGACCTGATGACCGTGAAGTTCCTGCTCTCTTATGCAACCCGACCAATCCAGGTCTTTGGACTCTTTGGCTTTATTTCAGGTTCTCTCGGCTTTATCATTGCCCTCGTAATGACCATTCAGCGACAATTTTTTCGCATCCCATTATCAGATCGACCGCTACTTTTTCTTGCCATATTATTGATTTTTATCGGTATTCAATTTATCTCCATTGGCCTTATTGCTGAATTGCAGGCACGGACCTATCACGAATCCCAGAGTAAACCGGTCTACTTTGTCCGTGATGTTTATCGAGATACCAGGGAGAGCATGGATAGAAGTACATGATGATTGCTCCAGACGCATCAGTAATGATCGATATCATCATTCCCAACTGGAACGGGGAGAAATATCTACCGACCTGTCTTGAATCTTTGAGGGCACAAACCACAACAAACTTTACGATTTATGTTGTTGATAATGGCTCCGAAGATGGATCCGTTCAGTTACTTAAGAGCGATTATCCTGAAGTCGTTCTTATTGAACATCCTCATAATACTGGGTTCAGTCGAGCCGTAAATAGCGGTATTCACGCATCATCCAATCCCTGGATTTTTCTTCTGAACAACGATGTTGAAGTTGCGCCAGACTGTATTGAGCATTTATCTTCTTTTATCTCCAGCGAGCTAAATTACCAGATCGTGGCCTTGAAGATGATGGATTTTAACAAACGGGAATTCATTGACGGGGCGGGTGATGCGGTATTACGAGGTGGGGTCGGTTATCGAATTGGTACCATGGAAAAAGATAAAAATGAGTATGCAGTAAAGAAACAGGTTTTTGGGGCCTGTGCTGGAGCGGCACTTTATAAACGTGAAGTCTTTCAGAGGATTGGATTCTTCGATGATGACTTTTTCGCATATCTCGAAGATGTAGATTTGAACTTCAGAGCAGTTCGGGCAGGTTTTAAAGCGTGTTTTCTACCCGATGCCGTCATTTATCATATCGGTAGTGCCTCAACCGGGTCCAAGTTTAATGCCACCACGATCAGACTTTCAACCCGGAATAATCTACTGGTGATGATCAAGAATTATGACCCGATTCTATTCATTCAGCTGTTGTTACCAATCCTTGTTTACCAGTTTTTCTGGTTGATTTTTATCGCCAAACATCAATTATATGGAGCGTATATCAAAGGTATTTTCGAAGCCCTTAAGATGTATCCGCTCATGAGAATAAAAAAGTCATATCGCCATCCATCTGTCCGTCTGTCGAGGGCGGAATTCCGTCAGAAAATTACCAATGCCGAATACGAGGCGATCAACTCGGTTATGCGTCGACGAAAGGAAAATGGTAAGAACAATCTATTGTTGAAAGTCTACCGCCGTCTGTTTTTCATGGGAGCACAATGATCGAGAAGCAAAAAAACATCAGTGCGATTATTGTGACTCATAATTCAGAGGGTTTGATAGATAAGTGTGTTGATGCCCTTCAGAAACAGAGTTATCCACTTGATCGAATTATCATTATAGACAGCGGTTCAACGAACAGTGAATACCTGGACGATTATGAGAGCAAACCCGGTATCATCATCAAAAGATGTGAAAATATCG
This sequence comes from Desulfobulbaceae bacterium, assembly GCA_004796425.1. Taxonomy (GTDB): domain Bacteria; phylum Desulfobacterota; class Desulfobulbia; order Desulfobulbales; family Desulfocapsaceae; genus MADRE3. The sequence continues at coordinate 11,777 of QZLB01000092.1, forward strand.
GTTACAGCAGGGCGAACAACGAGGGTTATCAACTTATCCCGGATGAAACAGAGTTTATACTGTTCCTCAACCCAGACACATTCCTTGGTGGAGACAATGTTGCAACAGCACTTCGAAAGTTTGCTGAATCTAAGCAAACCGGGGTGATAACAGGTACTCTTTTGGCTTATGAAATTGCAACAGATAGTCCCGGAGACACGTACGACTCTACTGGAATTTTTCGCGCATGGTATGGCAGATGGTACGATAGGGATCAGGGAAAATCACAAACGGAGGTTCAATACTATAGAGATGAGAGGATTCACGCAGCTTGTGGTGCAATGATGTTTATCCGCTGTGCGGCTGTTGAGCAATACCGGCCTGAAATCTTCCACGCTGATTTTTTCCTCTATAAAGAGGATATTGAACTATCTCTACGATTATCAAAAACGGGGTGGAACATCATCTTCTCACCTGAGATTTCCGCATACCATTGCAGGGGCTGGGATGGCAGGAAAAAGATGTCTCGATACTTAAAACTTCAGGCAGCTAGGAATGAAGTGCTGCTCTACCAGATTCATCCCTCGCCCTATATCATTTGGGCGCTGTTAAAATATCTACTGGTCAGATACCTTCGGGTATAAAGGCATACGGCAGGCAAGAGCTAAGCATGCACAAAGCACTAGACTCACAAATCAGCTTTTCTGTGATAATCCCGACACTCAATGGGGCGCACCAATTACGGGAACTTCTTGCCGCACTTACTATCCAGACGATTCAACCTCGGGAAATTCTTATTTTGGATTCGGAATCCGATGATAAAACCAGGGAGGTAGCCAGCGAATATGAAACCAAGATCATAACGATCAAAAGGGAAACCTTTGATCATGGCTCGACTCGATCATTCGGAGCTGGGATTGCCGAAACAGATATCCTTGTCTATTTTACTCAAGACGCCCTTCCAGCAAATCGCATGGTGTTGGAAAACCTTGTCGATCCCCTTGTAGAGGATCAGGAAATTGCAATGTCATATGGGAGACAACTGCCCGCATTTGATGCCGATGAAATTTCTCGTCACCTGAGATTATTTAACTATGGCTCCTTATCCTATACTCGAAGCTACGAGGACAGAATTCATTATGGTTTTTCAACGATCTTTGTCTCTAACTCCTGTGCAGCCTATCGTAAAAGTACATTATTGGAGATCGGCTCGTTTCAGGAAAATCTCATATTTGGTGAGGATTCTTCAGCTGCAGCCGCATTCTTGAAAAAAGGGTATAAGGTCGCATACCGAGCAGAGTCCGAAGTATATCACTCACATAACTATACAATTTCAGAAGAGTTCACGAGATATTTCGATATTGGTGTTTTTCATGCTTCCCAAAAGAAATTACTTGAAGATTTTGGAAGCTCTGAAAAGCGTGGTATGCAATATCTGAAATCTGGTCTTTCATACCTTAGAAAACGCGGAAGATATGGTCTGATGGCTGAATTTGTGGTAAGAATTGCGTGTAAACTGACAGGCTACAGACTCGGAAAACAATACCAACAGCTTCCTCGAAGTGTCGCATCCCGCTGCAGTATGAACCGGAAGTGGTGGATGAAGCCTGCGAATAACTAATTTAACAATACATTTTCTCACATAATGCATCATGCTTTCAACTAATTTAAGAGAGCAAAGTTCGCTGATGGCAAGATTACTCCACCTGCTGGATTGTCTGCTGGTGGTTGGCTATCTATCGATACTTGTTTACTGGTACCGGGTTCCCTGGAGTCAATATTACACCCGCCTGGTTATCATTACTTTTATTCTGACCCTCATCAGCTTTCAGTCATTTCAGCTCTATCGGTCATGGAGAGGTTGGAAATTCTATACTGAATTTCTCATTATCCTTAAAGCCTGGGTCATGGTAATCGGTATTCTCCTTTTCTATTTTTTCATCTTTAAGATCTCGATTGCTTATTCCCGTGCGGTGTTCATGATCTGGTCAACAACGACCCCGATCCTGCTTTTTATCATACATCTTTCTGCGCGGAAGATATTAAGGTACTTCAGGAGACGAGGGAAGAATGTCAGACGTGCAGTCATTGTAGGAGCCGGGGATTTAGGGATCAACCTGGCTCGGGAGCTAGAAACGATACCGTGGGCCGGTATCGAAATAATGGGTTTTTTTGACGATAAGGTTGCCGAAGAACCGGAGCTGACGGCAATGGGTAAACCGGTTATCGGTACAATTTCTGAGCTTCCCGAATACCTCAGCGTCAATGATATTGATTACGTCTATATTGCGCTTCCGATGCGGGCAGAACGCAAGATCTTTTCGATCCTGCGTGAATGTCGCTCATTGGGGGCCCGGATTTACCTTGTCCCGGATCTCTATGTATTCGGATTACATCACGCAGAAATACAATCGCTGGGTAAAATGTTGATTCTTAATTTTAACCCTCACACTGAGTGGAAGCGCGGCTTCGATGTGGTGTTTTCCTCGCTTGTTTTGCTCTTTACGCTACCGCTTACAACTGTCATCAGTCTTTTGATTAAACTTGAGGACGGAGGGCCGGTTATTTATCGGCACAAGCGGATAACAGCGACGGGCAAAGAATTCGAGTGTCTCAAATTTCGAACGATGCAGGTTGATGCGGATAGAAAGCTGGATGAGCTTTTCGCAAAAAATCCAGCCATGAAGGAGGAGTGGTCAAATACTCGCAAGTTGAAAAAGGATCCGCGAATTACCCGAATTGGTGGTTTCTTGAGAAAAACAAGTCTTGATGAGTTTCCTCAATTTATCAATGTTTTACGGGGTGATATGAGTGTTGTCGGCGCACGACCAATTGTCGTTGACGAACTTCAATCCTTTTATCAGGAAAGTGCGGGCAGGTATTGCTCCATGAAACCGGGAATTACCGGTCCATGGCAGGTTGGAAAGCGTTCCAATATTGATAATTACCAGGAACGAATTGATCTTGATGACTGGTATATACTCAATTATTCATTGTGGACGGATATAAAAATTATCGCCCGCACAGTCGTTATCATGTTCAAAAACAACGGCGCTTATTAATGTTTATGCTCATTTACTTTCAAACCCGCTCAAACATTTCGTGAGAGATCATGGCCACATCATTAGCCGGCAAATCAATCGTTTTTGGAATAACCGGAAGCATTGCAGCGTTTAAGGTTGCAGGTTGGGTCTCTTCACTTGCCCAGGATGAAGCGCTCGTTGATGTTATCATGTCAGATGCTGCGCAAAGGTTTATTACACCACTGACTTTTTCTTCGCTAACCGGCAGAAAGATTTATACCCGAATGTTTCCGGCAGATGGTGAACCGGAAATGTCCCATATTTCACTGGGGAGGGAAGCGGAATGTATCATCATTGCTCCCGCAACGGCCAACACCATTGCCAAGTTGGCGTATGGTTTGGCCGATGAATTGATTTCTACGACCGTTCTTGCTTCGCGTTGTCCTATTATCGTTTGCCCGGCAATGAACGTGCAGATGTTTGAAAATCCAGTGACTCAGCAAAACATCCGTAGGTTACGGGAGCATGGGTACCTGGTAATCGAACCGGATGATGGTATGATGGCATGCGGTGATTATGGTAAGGGCAGGTTGCCTGAATGGGAAGTTGTCAGGGAATATCTGCTTCGCTCAGTGAGTGAACCCGATCTGACAGGCCAGAAGGTTCTGGTAACCGCCGGACCAACACAGGAACCCTATGACCCTGCCCGTTTCATATCCAACCGTTCATCAGGCAAAATGGGCTATGCAATAGCTCAGGAAGCCTTTCACAGAGGAGCTGACGTCCTGTTGATCAGCGGTCCCTCTTCGCTGAGCCCGCCACCAGGTATTCGACTGATTAAAGTTAAAACCGCAGCCCAGATGTACGATGCGGTATTTGCTGAGTATCAAGATAAAAGTGTGATTATCAAAGCAGCAGCTGTCAGCGATTTCAGATGTGAGGAGATTCATCAGGAGAAAGTAAAAAAAGATGGTTTAAAACCGGTTATAAATTTAGTTAAGAACAAAGATATTTTGCTTGAAATCGGCTCTGTTCGCGATCGTCAAAAGCAACTACTCATCGGTTTTGCGGCAGAGAGTTCGAATATCGAAAAAGAAGGACTCCGAAAACTGAAGAAAAAGCAGCTCGATCTCATTGCCATCAACGATATTGTAGGAGAAAACAGAGGGTTCGAAGCCGACAGCAACCAGCTCTTGCTGATCGATACAGAGGGGAGGAAGAAACTGCTTCCCCACGAATCAAAAGTGAGAACTGCCGAAATCCTGTGGGACTATATCGTTGAAAACGGTTATCTCAAATAAGTTCATCTTGTTGCACAGCACCGCTTGAATTTTTTTCCACTACCACATGGACATTTGGTTTTTCCTGAAATTGGTATCCGGGAATGGTGCACTTCGCCACTAAGATAATACCATAATCCCTGTTTGAGGATGAAATGTGCCATTTCAGTAAGGGCACAAAGCTGGTTGTTTTCCACATAATGCGCCCTGTAGTGCACGAAACCAGAGGGATCGACTGTATTTACAGCGGTCCCTGCGTTCAATACTTCCAGAAAAAGCCAACGAGGTTTATGATCTGACTCTATGGCAAGGGGCAGGGTAGAACTATCCCAACTTGCCCGGATAAATTGAAGATGGTTAAATACATATGCTGAATAACGTGCGCGCATTAACTGCTCGGGTGTTCGTGCCACCGAGTGATCCACGTGGATCAGATGACAACACTGTTTGTATGCGTTATCAGAACCACAAGGGCAGGACTTATCATTTGCCACAATACGTTTCCTCTAGATGTTTGACTGCAGGATATGGATATGAACCTGAATCTTACCATACAAAAATTCCTGAAAAAATGGCCTGATTGGTTCAGAAGTTTGCTTCCTGATCGTTATAAAAGGGAATTGGTACGTACCGGATCCTGCGTAAGATGCGGCAGTTGCTGCAGGGATATTAATCTTCGATACCAGAGTCGATGGATCAAAGATGAGGTTGAGTTCATTGACATGAAAGGTGATGATCAAGAGTATCTGCGGTTTCAGTCCTCTGGTAAAGATCATTACGGGCACCTTATTTTCCAATGTCGATATCTGCTAGAAAACGGAAGTTGTGGTGATTATCAAAATAGACCAGACATCTGTAGATCCTACCCAACGAAATCACTGATGCTTTCTGGCGGAACCCTGCCGCCTTCATGCGGCTACCAGATCTCTCTGACCATTCCCTTTGATAAGCGTCTTGAGCATGCCATCGAAAAGCAGGATAAATAATCTACGGGTATTGATTCTCGAGCCGTACTACGGAGGATCACACCGACAGTTTATCGAAGGGCTGGTGGCTGCGATACCGGCAGAATTTACCCTTTTTCAACTTCCAGCCAGAAAATGGAAGATGAGGATGCAGCTTTCTGCCTTATGGTTCATTGAGAAAATCAAAGCGTTACCCGTTGCTGAACGCAGATTTGATGCACTGCTCTGTTCCACCTTTATGGATCTGGGGGTTTTCAAATCGCTGGCTCATGATATAGCCGGTTGGAATACCGAGATACGATACCTTACCTATTACCACGAAAACCAATTTCAGTATCCCGGGTACCTTGAAAAATCCTCAAATCATCAATTTACGGCGATTAATTTCAATAATGCAATGATAAGTAAAGGGATAGCTTTCAATTCAGAATTCAACCGCACCGGCTTTCTTGATCATGTGGAGAAGTATCTGCGCAAAGCGACCGATATGAAATTTTCAGATATCAGGGCCACCTTGTATGAGAAATCGGTGGTACTATATCCTGGGTTAGATTTCAGTCTCCCGGATAGTACGAAAACAGAAGTTAATATACCGGAGGGACGACCACCACTCATCATATGGAACCATCGATGGGAACATGACAAAGATCCTGAAAGTTTTTTCAATGGTTTGGAGAAACTAAAAAAGCGAAAAATCAGTTTTCAATTAGCTGTTTTGGGGCAACAGTTCAGTCAGGTTCCTGATTGTTTTGCCAATGCAGCAAGACGACTGAACGATGAACTTGTCCATATTGGGTATGTAGCTGATAAAAAGGAATATTTCGTTTGGCTTAATAAAGGTGATTTCATCGTCTCAACAGCACTCCATGAATTTTTCGGGATTGCGGTAATTGAAGCAGTGCGGGTGGGGTGCTATCCTCTTCTTCCAGCTCGTTTATCATACCCAGAACTGTTTCCAGAGAAATTTTTGTATAAGAAGGGAGATTTTTCCAAGAAGTTGGCAGAAGTGATTATCAATAAAGAAACCCTTGAACAGGATGAAGCAATGAATTTGACGGAACGATTTTCCTGGAATTCTTTAAAAAAACAGTACATAACGTGGCTTACTGGGTGAAGATATAATGCAGACAGATAACATCATTTTGATTGGCTTTATGGCCTCGGGTAAAGGTAGGACAGCCCGGGGGCTTTTTCGGATGACCGGCAAATATGCAGTAGATTGCGATGACCTCATCGAGTCTTTATGCAATATGAAAGTGAAACAGATCTTTGAGGAGCACGGTGAGGCTCATTTCCGCCAGCTGGAACAGTTGACTGCCGATTGGATCAGGCTACATCTCAGAAATAGCGTGATTTCCACTGGCGGCGGTTTTTTAAATGTAAATGGCTTCAAACAATTGGGAACCATTGTCTATCTCCATGGCGATTTTCAATACATCATCGATACCCTCTATGCACATCCGAATGCCAAGAAAAAGATCAAGAAACGGCCATTGTTGCAAAATATGAACAAAGCTGAGGAATTATACCAGAAACGCGTACCGCTTTATCGGCAGGTTGCAGATCTTGAGGTTTCGATTGAAGGAAAAACGACCGATACCATCTGTCGTGAAATTGTCTGTGGACTGAAATTATGTGTATAGCGTTTAACCGGTGGTTCGTTATTTTTTAAGCGATTCAGCAAAATCGATCATTCGTTTGATAGGTACCCGCGCTTTTTCAGCCAGACTGGCAGAGACAACGATCTCGTTCAAACCATGCGCAAGTGTGTCCCGCAGCTTCGTGAGTGTATTCATACCCATCCAGGGGCAACTCGCACAACTTTGGCAGGTGGCTCCTTCACCAATGGTCGGCGCTTCAAGAAGTGTTTTGTCTGGCGCGACCTGCTGCATTTTATTGAAAATACCCTTGTCTGTGGCAATAATAAATTCCTGATTGTCGAGTTCTGCTACCGCTTTTATCAATGCGGTCGTAGAGCCAATCACGTCTGCCTGCGCTATCACTGATTCAGGTGATTCCGGATGTACGAGAACTGCTGCTCCAGGATGTAGTTTTCGATACCGTTCAAGGGCAACAGAACGAAATTCTTCGTGAACAACGCAGGAACCTGGCCAAAGAATCATTTGGGCACCTGTTTCTCTTTGCACGTAACTACCAAGGTGTTTATCAGGGCCCCAGATAATCTTTTTACCTGAAGCAGCCAGGTGCTTTACGATATCCAAGGCGATTCCAGAAGTTACGACCCAGTCAGAGCGTGCTTTGACTTCGGCACTGGTATTTGCATATACTACAACCTCGTGATCGGGATATTGATCACAGAATGCTGAAAACTGATCCACGGGGCACCCTTCATCAAGTGAACAGGTCGCATTCAGATCAGGCATTAACACACGTTTTTCGTTGTTGAGAATTTTTGAGGTTTCACCCATGAACTTCACCCCGGCAACGATCAATGTATCAGCCGGATGATTCATGCCAAAACGAGCCATTTCAAGTGAATCAGCAACGCACCCACCTGTTTCATCTGCCAGATCCTGGAGCTCCTTGTCGGTATAATAGTGCGCTACTAAAACACCATTGTTTCTTTGTAAGAGTGATTTGATCTCGCGTTTCAACGTTGCAGTTTCCGCTGGACTCATTTGGTTGTGCGTTTGGTGATCCGGGATGGCAAATTGAGGAAGCGTAATGGGGGCGAGATTATCTTTTTCCATGGTATTTGTATGGTGGTTTTTAGGTCGAGTCTTTTAGGTTTCAGCAAAGGTGTATGATGACCCCTGATTTTTGAACAGGACTTTTAATAGATTTCTGGTTCAAATTCAATGGTGTATGCATACAAAATAAAATTGACTTCGTATGGTCATTTTAAGCGCAGGATAACAAACACTTCTATTGCTATCATCTTCAATTGGCAGTGGCAGCCATTTAATTCTCTCTCATGTATAGAGATGTTTGTTATCTACTCAAATTATAGACATTTGTCGCTGATTTTCCACTTATAAATAAAGTACATCTATAACTGTAATTTATAACTATTTCAGAAGTGAAATGAGACTCATTCGTTCCGAAAACAAAATTTTGGTACCGCAGAACCCATTTATCTGTTGAGTTCTCAGAATAGTTCTTGTGTGGCGTGGACTTGTTGCATGGCAAAAACACATAGCTTTGTGGTAAACAGACGATGCATCATCACCACCAATCACTTTTAGAATATCACAAAAAGAGATCGTCATGGTTGATGAGGGAGGCTTTCAGGAGGACTTTATTTGATCAATCGAGTTGATACACTCGATCTCCACATCCGGAATGAGAAGGGATAAGTAATGAACAAAGGTACCTTGCTGGTCATTATGGCAGCTGTGCTCTGGGGAACGACCGGTACTGCACAATTTTTTGCTCCGGAAGGGAGTTCTCCTCAGAGCGTTGGAGCCATGCGTTTAGTAATCGGTTCATTCGCACTGGCGATTTTGAGTGTGATCGGGAATAAGAAGCTGTTCGCTGAAATGCCGCTGTCTGCAGTCCTGCTTGCAGGATTTTTTGTTGCGCTTTACCAGATTACTTTTTTCCATGGGGTATCGCGAACTGGAGTCACCGTTGGTACACTTGTCGGAATCGGTTCTGCACCCGTCTTTTCTGGGATTATTAACCTGTTCGCTTATAAGTCGGTGCCATCAAATCGTTGGCTTCTCGCAACGATGCTGGCAATAGCCGGAAGTACTGTTTTATTGTGGGGTGATGATTCAGCCAGAATCGATTCGCTGGGAATATTTCTAGCGATGATGGCTGGTTGCTCCTATGCACTTTACACATCCATTATTAAGGGTATTTTACCGGGTAGAAATGCCCTGGCTGTTACCTCTTCGGTCTTTCTGGTTGGTGCTCTTTTTCTTTTTCCGGTGATTATCACCAGTGATATCAAATGGTTCATGACATCTCGAGGATTTGTTGTTGCACTACACCTCGGGGTGATCGCGACTGCACTTTCCTACTATCTGTTCAGCAGGGGATTGCAGACGGTACAACCGCCAACGGCGGTAACGCTCTCTCTTGCTGAACCTATGACCGCATCGTTACTGGGGATTTTTTTGATAGGTGAACTGTTGACCCAGAAAATTATGATAGGTATTTTCATGATTTTCGCAGCACTTCTACTTTTGTCGCTTCCCTCCAAGACCAAAGCGACCTAAAAGAGTACTGAACATGAACAACCAATTGAAAGCATATGGATTTGGCCTTGGTGCGGTCTTGATCTGGTCGACGGTTGCGAGTGCTTTTAAACTAAGCCTGAGATATCTTTCTCCCACCGAACTATTGTTCTATTCCGTGCTTTGTTCCACTTGTCTCCTGATGGTCATCGTTCTCCTGCAAGGCAAACTCCGTTTGTTGATGAGGGCAGGAGGGAATCAATGGCGTGTTTCTTTTTTGTTCGGCCTTCTCAATCCATTCCTCTATTATACGGTTCTATTTCGAGCCTACGATCTGCTGCCCGCCCAACAGGCTCAACCGATTAATTTCACCTGGGCGATCACCCTGTCTCTCTTAGCAGTTCCACTACTTGGTCAAAAGCTCAATAGATATGATTTGATTGCTATCTTCACCTCTTACTTCGGAGTGTATATCATTTCCACCAACGGTGAACTTTTTTCATTCAGATTTGAAAACATGAGCGGAGTAATCCTTGCTCTTAGCTCCACGGTAATTTGGGCGCTTTATTGGATTTTCAATACGAAGGATGGGAGAGATCCGGTGGTTGGGCTCTGCATGAATTTCGTGATTTCCCTCGGTTTTGTATCACTGCTGCTCTGGTTTGATGGGGGTTTTCGTTTGATCCCACTCAAAGGGTTTGCAGGGGCTCTGTATGTTGGCTGTTTCGAGATGGGAATTTCTTTCGTTCTCTGGTTACAGGCACTTAAATATACCAACTCCACGGCCAAAATTGCCAATCTTATCTTTCTCTCTCCCTTTATATCTCTGATCCTGATTCATCTGCTGGTGGGTGAAGAGATTATGCCATCCTCCCTGATCGGTCTGATTTTTATCATTGGCGGAATCAGCGTGCAGTCTTTTGGAAAAAAGACATAATCATATCAAATAGAGCAGGTGGGTAAGAGGATTAATCTACATTGTCAGCGTTGTTGCTATTCCTGCGTCTAAGCATTACTGATTAAATATCATGGGCAATCACATAAAGGCACGGGCTGAAAACAAGGACAATGAGGGTTGAAAAAAGCACTCCGTAACATAAGCGATATAGCCATTGGTACCAGAAAACGTGCCTGAATTGATTGCTCAAAATCATTGGTGCCAACCCGAAAAATGTGGTCAAGGCGGTGAGAATGATTGGCCTGAATTTTCTTGTGGCAGACTGAAATGAGGCACCAACCGGACTGTTATTCTGGGTGAGCAATTTGTTTGCAGTAAAGGTAAAAACAATACCACCATTAATGACCAGGCCACAGAGCGCAATCATTCCAGATAAACTGATAATACTCAGGCTGAAACCCATGACGATATAACCGATCAGCGCACCGATAATACCAAAGGGAACTATGAGCAACAGAAGCAGGGCCTGGATGTAGTTTCGAAAAAGGTTTGATAAGATTGCAAATATTAACGGGAATAGGTGAAGTAATCCTTTGGTGAGTTCTTTTAACGCTTGAAGTCGCTCGCGTTCTCACCCTTGGAGCCCGTATTGCAATCCTGTGTAATTGATTGCTAGATACGGCAGAAACTCACTTTTTAAATCAATGGGAATTTGATTTTCATTGGCTTGCCCTGGTACCACATTGGCGGTAACCGCAATTATGCGTCTCCCGTCAACTCTTTGTATTGAGGTGTAGGATCTGGACTGCGTTACCGTTGCTGCGTTCTTTAATGCGATTTGTGATTTACCAGATGCACGAATCATCATTCTCTCAAGTGTTTGGATTTGCGCCCGTTCATGCTGTGGGAGTCTGACCATAACCGTGAGCTTATCCGTTTCGTTTTGCTGTCGGACTGATTCAACTCCATAAAACGCATGTCTGATCTGCTGGCCCAGTGCAACGATGGATAGTCCTGCTGCCTTCCCCTCAGCAGAAAGTTTAAAGTTAAGTTGTGGTGTTCCAACGATAAACCCGTCATTGATTTCCGTAACACCAGCATATTGGTTGAACTGTAAGGCAAAGGGATGATGCGGCTGCCTCCAGGATTTCAGAATTCTGGGGGAAAGCTCTATATTAAATCGCAGCAGAACTGCCAGGCCCTGCCAGAAAATGAAAAAACAAACTTTCTAGGCCAGGAATTATACCGACAGCCTTTCGCCATTCTTTGCTGAACTTCCGGGTCGTAAGGTCTCGCTGATTCTTACCGACCAGAGTAAAGGTTACTTCTGCACGATTTTCCGCTCGCAATCCGATTTCTTTTCTCACTCCGACAAGAATTGATTTTCCCCGTGTTTTTCTAAAACTTCCAAACCTCTTCTTTCAATCAGATCTGCGACGTTCTTAATTTCATTATTGAAGAACCAAAAGGGAGTTCGATTTCTGCATCGATACTGTCGGTTACAATTTGTGGTCGATAGGAGAAGTTGATTCAGCCAAAATTCCAATACGCAAAGAATACGAAGAGCACCAAAATAGCACCACAAATTGTGAGATAGCGGTGAGTAATAAAAGTTCTCAAAATCGGTTCAATGAAGGTGGTGATGAATGTACGAAGTTCAGAATCAAAATAGTCAGGAATACTTGTGAAAAGGTTTTGCCGGTTTGTTGATTTGTAAGAAAGAAGAGCAGGGAGAGTGAACAGACACTCAAGGTATGAAATAATAAACACCGAAATATCCACGGCCGGAAGGATTGTGAAAAACTTGCAGTGCTCCCTGGTACAAAAAGTAGCGGTACGAAAGCCAAAATATTGGTCAAGACATCAATGGTGACCGGTATGAACTTCTCACAGGAACCCGCGATTGAAGCTAACGACATATCGGTGAAGCGTGCTGAAGTTCTCTGGTGATGGATGTTCTCGCCAACGATCACCGAATGTCCGGTATTGGATCGCATGATCTTGTGATGACATCTTCACGGTTTCAACTATCGGTACTGACGGGGTTATCTTTTTACGACTGGCTTGTGCGGTCTCTGGCTATAGAGAACACTCATCGTAATGTTTGCTGCGAGTATCATTGAAGGTAAAATTATCCGTTTCATCTGGACCTGGTTTACTCCTACGACTGGTTGCTGATGATATCAGAGGACCTGCAAGGGCTATTATATACCGGTTAATAAAAAGATATCTATAGATTAATACTTATGAAAACATAATTAGTACTGGTATAATTGCTAGCAAAGAACAGTATGATGAATCAATTGCTCAACATACGGACCGTACCATGCGGTGTTGACGGGCAATGTTGAGTTACACTGAAGATAGCTTTGTTTTTCGTCACTTTTTGGTTTCATCAATAAACAAGTGTGAGGTGGTTGTCATGAAAGAATTATCAAAGTCTCAACGAGCCAGAACTGCTATCGCCACCTATAAAACGCTTTCCGACGCCTTAATTCTTCGGGGTTCCTATAAACCATCCGGTCAGACCGGCCGGAAACTTGAGGAGGCATTGAGACAATTCAGTCCTGAGATTTACGGTTCCATGAAGGACCCCAGAATGGTGGAGTTAAAGGGTTTGAAATATGTGATTGAACGGCTTCCACGCGGTATCGAAGGATGCAATAAGATCGTTCTCACCGCCCAGGAAGAGCTCGAAAACACCTCCTTTGAGGAAGTTCGTCCGCTTCGGAGACGACGGGTAACTTACATCGTCTCAGAAAAAGAGATCTGTTTTGTCGTCACCCGAGGGACTACAGAGATTTATGATATCCTGACCCACCTGACTTTTCTTAATATTGAAGCACAGAAAATTTACAATCAGGCATGTAACGAAAATAAGGAAAAAACCAGAGAATGGCTGGAGCTTGAATCAATTATTGAGCAAGGTAAGGGGTTTTCTGACGCAGAGTTGGACAAGGCTATATGGAACGTGTCCATTATTCTTGGCAGAACTTACAAAGAAACCAGAGAAACCTACGAGGATTTAGAGAAAAGCCGTACAGATGGTTATAACAACGGTCTTTTTCATATCGTGTATGCCCTGGGGAATAGAATTTATCAGGAACGGTATGATGTGGATGAATTACTGACAATCAACTTTACCCCTTCTTTGCAGGAAATCCTTGGCCATCACAAATATTCCTCGCTTTGGGCGCTTTCAATTAAAGAAAAACTCATTTCCCTTAACCTTCATCAGAGACCTATTCATCTGGTGAGTGCCAATATGCATTCATTTCGCAATCTTCTCTACGGCAGGGGGGCACTCAAAAATTCCGGGGTAAGTGCTGCGCAATCAAGTTATGAAATGGTTGAACAATTGGTTAGTCTGGAGACTGACGTGGATGGGTTTGCTTCGCGATATGGTTTCACTTTTCATAAAGACGAGTCTGGCTCTAACATCGATGTTCAGATCATCGACACCTCAAAGCTGGATCCAGAATCGGTTCATCCTGATGTCACGATAGACTTTGAGTCAATCGCCGAACAGAAACCGGTGATCGTCATTATTGACTATGCCTTTGGTGCTCAGGCCTATGAAATAATGGATGAAATGCTATCGCCAAGTATCATTAACGATTCGTCAATTATCCTGAATTTCTCTTCTCTGTCAATTATGGGGAAAGCGGGGATTCTGCCTGGGAAAAAAGGTGATATAATGTTGGCCACAGCCCATGTGATGGAGGGCACTCCTCATAATTATATCTTTGAAAATGATCTTTCAGCCGAAGATTTTCAAGAAGAAGTTCAGATATTTTCAGGTCCAATGCTCACCGTATTGGGTACCTCGCTTCAGAATAGAGACGTCCTTGAAAGGTTCCACTCTTCTTCCTGGAGCGCAATTGGTCTTGAGATGGAGGGGGGACACTACCAGCGTGCCATTAGTGCTGCCATCATCCAGGGAAATCTGAGCAGCGACATCAGGCTTCGATATGCGTATTATGCTTCAGATAATCCTTTAGTCAGTGGTGAAACACTTGCTTCTGGACCCATGGGTAGTGAAGGGATCTTCCCTACCTACCTGATTTCAAAAGTAATTCTCGAGAAGATATCAACCCAGGTTTAAACAAAAAGCGCCATAGAAATGCAAAACAAACGACTGTTATCGATATCTCCCTGGATTTTTGCAGCCGCCAGTTTCTTACTGCTGGTAATCATCAGTGTTTTCGCTCTGAACAATTATAAACGGGAAAAAGTATTCAGGGATATGGTGTTGATAAGGACGGGAAAAGCAGTCCTGAATACCGTATCGTCAAATACCAGAATTGCAATGAGAAGTGGTATGCTCAGAGCTCGTTTTGGTACTGAGGAGTGGTTGGAAGATGTACAGCAGATAATTGAAAATAGTAAGGTAAATGATGATATAGCAAGTATATATATAATCGATTTCGATGGGAATATTGTTGCTTCAACCGGTAAAAGAGCCACTCTTGATCAAATAGATACGAATACCCTTGAGTGGCTGAAAAGTGATAGCTTCAGCCAGAAGGATAACCACCGGATACCTCAAATCACAATCGCGTCTGAAGAAATATTTCAAATTGCCCAACGCTACAATCTTGTAAGACGTGGTCGAGATGGACCCGCTGGAGAAATGGGCCGCCCTCATCGTATGGGGCCGATGAATAATGTACATCGAATGTCTGATCCCCAGAACAGTACTGACCGTGGTACTGCGCAAGACAAGTCGTTCTATCTGGTTGCCGAACTATTGACCGAAGAGTTGAATAAAGCGGTTCAAAAACAGTTTGTGCAAATTGTGATCTTATCATTCGTTCTGCTGCTGGTTGGCGCTGGCGGATTACTATCAATCTTGACTCTGCAGGGACTGAAAGGAACCCAGTCAGATTTGCAGAAAATGAGTGAATTCAATGAAGTTTTGATCTCTTCAATGCCACTGGGTATTATTGCCTTCGATAAGGATGGAATCGTTCAATCGTGCAATAGCTGCGCTCTCAAGATACTTGAACTGACATCATTTGAAACTGGTCCTCATAGGGCGGCGAACATTCCCTCAGAAGTACTATCTGTTGTTGAAAATTCCTACCAAGGGGCTGATTATGATGAAATCAGTGTACCGTTTAAAACGGGGATTAAAACGATCTCCGTTCGGTGTGTCCCAATAATGGGGCCCGAAGCGCTTGTACAAGGACGCATGCTTATCCTTCAAGATCTATCAACACAGAAAAACCTGGAAGATCAATTACAAAGAAGTAAACGGTATGCAGCACTTGGCAAGATGGCCGCAGGGGTTGCCCATGAGTTGAGGAATCCTTTAAGTTCTATAAAAGGTCTGGCTTTAATCTTGAGATCTCGTCTTTCTGAAGACACTCAGGCGACTGACTCGGCCAATCTGTTGATATCTGAAGTAGAGCGACTTGACCGGGGAATTGGAGAACTGCTTGAATATGCAAGACCAGAACAACTGAGACGTGAAGTCGTAGATCTGGAAAAAATTATCAGAAACTCAATTATGCTTGTTGAAGGAGACGCTGTTTCAGCAGGTACCAAGATCATTGCAGATATTGAAAAGCCGTTACGAGCTATAAATGGTGATCAAGACAAATTGACGCAGGTATTGCTCAACGTCATCTTGAACGGACTGCAGGAGATGAGCTCTGGTGGAACGTTATCAATCAGTGCGACCCAACAGGATAATGATAGTGTGACGATTCGCCTATCTGATACGGGTAGCGGCATCGATCCGCAAAACCTTGAGAAGGTGTTCGATCCATATTTTACAACGAAAAACGAAGGTACCGGACTCGGATTGGCGCTCACCAGAAAAATCATTGAAGAACATGGCGGATCAATTGAAATCGAAGATTCAAGTACATACGGTACAACCGTGAAAATTGACTTGCCCGGGTGAGTTATCCTCCACTATCTTTCGGAGGTCCCTGCAATTGGGGAGCAACCTTTTCATTTGCCATTGGTTGGGGATCTGATTTTTTAAAAAATGAAGCGATTTTGCGAAAAAGTGTTACCAGAGCCCGCCAGATCTTCGGTAGCAACCAGATTGTGAGTACGAGGAAAAAAATAAAAAGGACAATAAATGCGGCCGGGTGGAACAGTGCAGTATAGAGGCCGCCGATCACTGCAATATCCTCAAAAACTGAAGCGGTCCAATTTGAAAAGGGTTCTGGGCTGGTGTTTATAAGCACCCGTGACCCGGCCTTTACCGCGTGTGAAGTGGCAGAAACGGTTCCACCAAGTAAACCGGCCGCAACAACTACCGCAGGTGAAACTTCCCCGACTGCACCCGCAGCAAGCATTACACCTGCAGGGATACGGATAAAAGTATGAATGGTATCCCAACCAGTATCAACACCAGGGGTTTTGTCGGCAAAAAACTCAACACAATACATGAAGAGCGCCGCCCAGATTACCAGAGGATCCTGAAGAACTAAAAGTGGTTCGGGTAAAACGATATTTCCCGTTATGCCCATGATGCCCAATACCGCAATAGTGGCATAGAGATTTATACCGCAGGCCCACGCACTTCCCATGGTCAAGGCTATGGTTGTGATAACTTGTTGGTATGCATCCACTTGTCGATTACCCTTCTTTACTGCGAGGTTGTCCAAAGGTGTAATAAACCACTAATCATCTATTAATTCTTTAGAAAAATTCTTTGATAGAAATTCGCATTCAGCAGGATTCAGATCAAACTTTAGTTCGACCATCTGTATAATTTCCTGACGTTTTTTTTCAGGATGTTGAATCACCAGTTCTGAAAGTTCTTGGATCGCACGTTTCAATTTATCACCCCCTAAGGGGGTGTGGTCATCAGTTGTCATATTGCTTCCTTAGCATTAATTGATTGAAGGATTATGCCACCAAGAGGGGGCAAGTTCAAGCGTGCACTATACGGAGCTCTGGCATGATGCTGTAAATCTGCTACTATTTCGTATAAATCTGATGTGGGTGAACTACCTCCATAGCGATCGAGATCTGAGTTAAAAATGATCTGGTAATGACCTGGCGCGGGAAGGCCAACTCGGTAATTTTCTATCGTCTGGGGGGTGAAGTTGAGCACACAAACCAGATCACCACTCTGATCACCTGCAGATCGTATGAACGAAATAACTGAATTGTCAGCATCATCGGTATCAATCCAGGTGAATCCATCCGGCGAATAATCATTTTGATAAAGTGGAGGAAATTGGACATAGAAATGGTTAAGTTCCCTGACGAATAGGGAAATCCCCTGATGCAGTGAATCGTTCTCGAGCAAATGCCAGTCCAGACTCTGTTTACAGTTCCATTCCACGTATTGGCCAAACTCACAGCCCATGAACAAAAGCTTTTTTCCTGGATGTACATACATATAGAAGATCAGCAGGCGAAGGTTTGCGAACTGCTGCCATTTATCACCTGGCATTTTGGAGAGTAATGATTTCTTTCCATGGACCACCTCATCATGGGATATTGGCAGAATAAAATTCTCTGAATGGGCATACATCATCGAGAAAGTCAGGGCATTATGGTGAAATTTCCGGTAAATGGGGTCTTTCTCGAAGTAGCCCAGGATATCATTCATCCAACCCATGTTCCATTTAAAGCCAAAGCCAAGTCCGCCACTATCAGCAGGCCTTGACACACCATAAAAACTTGTTGACTCTTCGGCGATCATTAAACTATTTGGGAAACGATCAAAAACGATAGAATTCATGTGCTTGATGAATTCTATCGCTTCAAGGTTTTCTCTGCCGCCCTGGGCATTGGGAACCCACTCTCCGTCATTTTTTGAGTAGTCGAGATAGAGCATCGACGCTACGGCATCTACACGTAATCCGTCAATATGATATTTATCCAGCCAAAATAGTGCACTGGCAATCAGAAAATTGCTCACCTCATTTCTACCATAGTTATAGATGAGTGTCCCCCAGTCAGGATGTTCTCCTTTTCTCGGGTCTTCATGCTCATAGAGTGCGGTGCCATCGAATCGGGCGAGTCCATGGCTGTCTTTTGGGAAATGAGCAGGTACCCAGTCAAGGATGATTCCAATTCCCTGACGATGAGCATTATCGACAAAGTACATGAAATCATCAGGGACCCCGTATCTGCTCGACATGCTGAAGGGGCCTGTAACCTGATATCCCCATGATTCGTCAAGGGGGTGTTCCATGACCGGCATCAGCTCAATATGGGTGAACCCTTGCTCTTTTACATAGGGTATAAGTTGGTCGGCAAGTTCCCTGAATGTGAGAAATCGATCGGTATTCCCTGGATCGCGCTTCCATGATCCGGGATGTACCTCGTAAATGGCAAGCGGCTTTTGGTACGGTGATTCTTTTATTTTGGTCGTTTGCCATTCATGATCTTGCCATTGAAAACGATCGATATTGCGGACAATTGATGCGGTTTGTGGTCGATTTTCTCCAAAAAACTGAAATGGGTCGGATTTCTCAACCACTACTCCGTCATCGTTGACAATAGAGAATCGGTAGAGTTCGTTTTCTTCTATGTGAGGAATGAAAAGTTCCCATATACCTGAACTCCCGAGAACTCTCATCGGGTGGACTCTTCGGTCCCAGCCATTAAAATGACCGATTACGGAGACAGCAACCGCTGATGGAGCCCATACCCGGAAGACGGTTCCCGCTATTTGCTCGTGAGTTTCAAGTTGTGCACCGAGGTGATTGTAGATCGAATAGTTGGTGCCGGTGTTGAAGAGATAGAGATCATCTTCTGTCATTAGAGGCTGGAATCTATAAGGATCATTTGTCCGTAAACGGTTCCCAACTTTATAGAGGATTTCGTACTGGTAATCAAAAGGGTTAAGTTCAGGAAACTCCAACAAACCTTTGTCGATCTGTCCTTCCCATAAAATACCGCTCTCATCACAAGAGAGATCGATTTTCATCTGTCCGGTTAAAACTGAAACATGCTGAGCCTGGGGTTGAATGGTACGAAATGTCAGTCTGTCCGGTTCCGGTTGGTCTTGATGTACACCAAGTACCTGAAATGGATCGTGATACCCTTTGGTATGAATTTTTGACAAGATCTCTGATTTATGCATAGGCGAATTACTAATCGTGGTAGAGGAAATGTGATGGTTAAATATTATGAAAAAAGATCAAAAATGTCATCGGCAAAAAAAAGCCAGCAATAATAACTTGATATTTCCACCTTAACAAGCTGACATGTTCATTGTTGGTTCAAAGGTTGTTACACCGGCTTGACGAGCGACTTCCTCCTTTGATAGGCTTCAGATAGAAATAACATTCATTCCTCCACTTCAAGAGACGATAACTATGTCTGGACCAAAAGCTCCCGTTATTGACACACTCACCGGTTCTTTTTTAATTTCCACGCCACACATGCCGGATCCTCGTTTCGAGGAGCGTGTAATTTATATCTGTGCTCATAGCCATGAAGGAGCGATGGGTGTTGCGGTAAATAAACCAAATGAGTTTTTCACTTTGCCGGAAATTCTCAAGAGTGCTGCTCTACCCGTGCCGGAAATTGACCTTCCGCCGGTATATATTGGCGGACCGGTAGAATTGGAATCAGCCTTTATTCTTTATCACTCAAATTATCGGACGGAATATCAACTCGAAGTCAGTCCGACAGTATCACTCTCCCGGGAGACCAAAATTCTAGAAGATATCGCCTTTAATCGGGGACCGGAAAAGTATCTTTTTATACTTGGTTATGCAGGATGGGGGCCCGGACAGTTGGAGAGTGAGTTGCTGGACGAAGGGTGGCTCACTGTTCCGGCTGATGACAATGTCATCTTTGATACGCCTAATGATGAAAAATGGCGTACCGCTGCCATGCATTATGGAATCGATATTTCTACGTTCGGCGATGTAACCGGCTATGCTTAGCGTTGCACGTTCTCTTTACCTGGAGTTATTGGTGTTCTAACTCTTTATCAATCTTGTCCTGAGATTGATCTCCGTTTATATTCCTTTATACGAAGGAAGCCTGATGTTTATAACCGTGACTGATATTTAAAAGAATGAATCAATGAAGCGATATTTTAGTTGTACCCAATGCGGTTTCTGCTGCCAAGGTGAAACAACGGTTTCTCTGAGTAGCAAGGATCAGAAAAGAATGCAGGAACATCTCGGTCTTAATCGTGACGAAATGGTGGCGAGGTATTGGAGAATTTCGGGCCAGATCGTCCAGATGAAAACTGTTGACGGACATTGCACTTTCTTTCGAAATGGTTGTTCTGTTCATCCTGGCAGGCCATGGCGGTGTGCTCAATGGCCATTAGTACCGGCAATCCTGGAATCTAAAGAGAATTTTGAGATCATAAAAGATTCCTGTCCAGGCATTCCTACCGATGTAACATATGCAGAATTTGTTGAAGCTCTGAAAAACTATCTCGCCGAAAAATTCGATGAAGAAGACTTCTTAAGGAGTCTTGAGTAGATGAAACTGACAATATTGCTCCTTGGGCAAACAAAGGATCAATTCATCGCTGAGGGGATTGAGCGTTATCAAAAAAGAATCCGCAATTATCTACCCCTTGAGCTAGTAGAAATCAATACGAGAAAAATCAAATCGAAGGATGAGCGAACGGTGATAGCCGCCGAGCACCAATTACTCGAGCAGTCAATTAACCAGAAAAGTTATCGTATTGCACTTGACCAGACGGGAGTTATGTTGGACTCGGTGATGTTTTCCCAGCGTCTTCAGAAACTTGAGATGAATGGTGTTAAAGTTGCAAGTTTCATTATTGGTGGTGCGTTTGGTTTGGCTGAAGAGCAGAAGGAAAAGGCTGATCTATTACTCTCTTTATCAAAAATGACTTTCACGCATGACCTTGCCAGGCTTTTGTTACTTGAGCAAATTTATCGCTCTTGCACAATAGTATCTGGTGAAAAATATCACAAATAAGGAGGGAGATACACGTCATACCTGATGTGCTTTCCAGCAACTTCAAATGATGGAGGAACAGAACCAATCCCAGCAATTTTCCCAGGTCGTTTCACGACAATTCTTGCAGGGTCAACACGCTGGGCAACATGGAACAGCTGGGTTGAATCAAGATCATTTCCAACGATGTGTCTGAGCAGGTAAAGGTTCTTTTTACTCAAAGCCGAGCCCTTTCTTGGTGGATACATCGGATCAAGATACAAGGTTTGAAATTTGCTTAATTTGGGAATCAATTCTATAGCATCACCGTGTTTAAGTGTTATGCGCTGTTTGAATATCTTACCAAACTTGGGATTGCGGGAGCCTCGACGGATTCCATCTTCAAGTAACAGGTGAATGACATGGGAGCGCTCAATCATTGTTACCTGGCAACCAAGAGCGGCGAGATGAAATCCATCCTGCCCAAAACCAGCGGTCGTATCACAAACAGTAGGGCGCACCCCTTTTTTTATGCCGATTGCTTTGGCAAAAGGAGTACCGATGCGCAAATCATTTTGCAACCGATAACCTGAGTGGCCAGACAAAAAATCAATCGATATTTTTGTCGCCACCTTGTCTTGCAAGCCTTGAACAACCAGGGTGAGAACATCGTTTATAAACCGTAAAAAGATATCAGATTTTCGTGGGAAGCTTGTTGAAATAGATAATCTATACTGCTGTGCCAGTCGCTCAGTCTCAAATCGTTCTGTGGGCTCAGAAGAGAGAAGCTTTAGAGGAATTTCTCCGGGGAGGTTCATTGTTTGCACGGTTAAAATATTGTGAATGTTCCTTTCATATTATGTTAAAAAGGAGATTGATGAAAATGAGTTATGATAATTCGATCGACACCGTTTGAAATCAAGCGGGGTTCACATTTATCTCAACGACCATGAACTGATAACTCGCACTGCACTGTCAAGCCTTTATGATAACTCCACCACTTGAAAATATGGATAATCGAGAACTTATTGATCATCTCAGCAGTCCACGATTATCATCTTTTGACCTGATCGCGCAAGCTGGAATTTTGGAACAGCTGGTGGAACTCGTGCTCAATGAAATACCACCTCACCTGGACCAGAAGTCTTCGGCTTATTTTCGTGAGTTGAAAAAAAGAATCGAGAAGACAGACACTGAGGAGATTAATGTGGTTGTCTTTGGCGGGGGGACGGGGTTGTCCAACATCATCGGTGGCGATTGTCGTTTGGACAGTTGGCTGAAAAATCCTTTTAATGGTCTTAAGCATGTGTTTCCCCGGACTAAAGCGATTGTTTGTATCACTGATGATGGTGGTTCTACAGGGGAGATCATAAAGGATTTTCCCTTTATTGCTCTTGGAGATATTCGTCATGTGCTGCTGTCGGCGGTGCAGGAGCGTTTATTGATTGAGAAATATAATATTTCAAACTTTCAGGCCCTTGAAGTCGTAAAAAGTCTTTCGGATTTATTTAATCACCGGTTTGCCACGCCACCTGATTCTGCAGAAACCTTAGTTCTGCAATCAGGCGCACAACTCCAGATATTACCTCATGAGATGGAGGGAAAACTCTGGGAAATCCTGCGATATTGTTTTGTCGATAAGAAGATTTTGCGTACCATGCAAAGGCCGCAGTGTTTGGGAAATCTTATTATTATGGCGGAAATCGTCAAGAATATATCTGCAACCCGGCCAATTCAAGAAATAGTTCATTTTTCTGATGATCTGGTAGAACCGATATATCAGACGATCTCCGATCTTGGAAAATTATTTGGGGCTGGTGAAAACGCTGTTCTTCCTTGTACGGTTACCCCTGCACAACTGAGATTCTTATATACCAACGGTGTAGAAGTCTCAGGAGAGCATAAATCGAGTACCGCAGAACGTGGCTACCCAGTGGAAAGAGTAACCGTTGATTTTAGTGGTTCACCTCTCGTTTCGAAGGAGGTCGTTAATGAAATTGCCAAAGCCGATCTTCTGATTATGGCACCAGGAAGCTTATACAGTTCCATCATTCCAGTCCTGCAGGTTCCCGGGCTTATTGATGCAGTAAGAAACAACACCCGGGCGGTAAAACTGCTGATTGCGAATTTGTGGGTACAAGCTGGTGAAACAGACAAGAGTATCAGCGATCCGGAACGTAAGTTTCATATTTCAGATATGATTAGAGCCTATCAGAGAAATTTACCTGGAGGGATTGATGGGCTTTTTGACAAAATACTCTGTATGTCACTGAAGGATGTTCCTGCCTCGGTTATTCAAAATTATGCGATCGAGGGTAAAATTCCAATCTACTTGGACAAGGACAATCTCGAACAGCAAGGTTTCGAGACCATTGAGTGCAGCTTTTATTCAAAATCCGCCTTGCTGGAGCGCCAGGTAATACACCATGACCCTGAAATTGTAGCAAAAACAGTGAAGACACTCTTTGCTGCGCGTGATATTATATCCCCCCCTCTACACAATCGAACTGATTCAGAAAGTCAATCTGATCCCTCAGAATCGCGGATCGTCAGTATTCCATCGGTACTCCATAGAAAAATTACCAAAATGATCAGGAAGATACCGATAGAATTTGCAGGGAAAACCCATTCTTTAAAAGCGATTGAGGGGCTTCGTGACGACTTTATAGATATTATCTGGTCGCATAAAGACATTCCTGTTTCCCATCTGCAATCCATTTCCGCCATAACTTGTGTCGGAACCGAACGATGGAGTAGAGACCAGCGATACGATAATGTGTTTTCCTTTTATGACCCAGAGAACCAGCATATTGTGATTCGGAATGATCGATTCGAAAATCGAAAAAAACTTGAAGTCGCCTTATTGATTGCTATCGGTCAGTCGCTGCTTGGGAACTATGCGGCTGATAAAACAATGATAAAGATTCAGCATGAGGATCTGGTACCAGGTTCCGTGTATAAACTGGTGGTACGTGATCAAGCAGAACGACACTGCTATTTTACTGATGAGGAGTTGAGTAACTATCTACAGTTGGCTCGTATGAAGCAGCAGAGCCCGACAGTCTATACCCGATTGGTCAATGGAAACGAGGGGTTTACTCCGCCAGGGGTGTTGTTTGGTGTCATGTACGCCTGGTACCTTGATAACCGGCTGGCAAGTCACATCGAATATAAAATGTCTGTTTTAAAGGTACAGGAGTCTGGTTTGATCCCCGAGCAGTCTCGAGTGAAGAAACGAAGAGAGCGATTAATTGCGTTTTTTCGTAATTCAGTTTTTGGAAAAGTGGACAAATTGGTATAATGAAATACAAACTCCGCATAAAGAAGAACGTTTATGAAAATATTAATTGTAGATGATGAAATAGAGATTCGTGAAATCCTCAGACTTTGGTGTGAGGAAGAGGGTTTTACCGTATACGATGCAGAAAACGGTCGAGAGGCGGTAGTAATTCAACGCCAAACTCCTGTTGATTTTATGATTTGCGATCTCATTATGCCTGTTCAGGAAGGTATAGAGACCATAACTTATTTTAACCAGGAATTTCCCAATGTGACGATTATTGCGATCTCCGGTGGTGGTAAGATTGGTCCGGATTCTTATCTTGAAGTTGCCAGTCAGCTTGGTGCCTGGAAGACGTTTCGCAAACCACTTAATCGTCAAGAACTGATTGATACCATTATAGCAAAGAAACAACACACATAACGGTAAGTTTTTCGTCTTATGTCGCTTAACGTACTGGTTGTTGATAATAATCCCGTACTTCAGAAAGCCCTGAGTGGGCTGCTGGAAAAAGAGGGGTGCCGGGTCGCTACGGCAGATGATGGATTGCAGGCTTTGGAGGCAATGAAAATCGTTGTTCCTGACCTGCTTTTTACAGATCTCGTTATGCCTCTGGTAGATGGGGAACAGCTCTGCAATATCGTCAAAAATACTCCGGCTTATCAATCAATCTTTGTCGTAGTAGTCTCAGCAATTTTATTTGAAGAAAATCAAACACATTTAGACCGAATACCTTCTGATATTTTTATCTCCAAAGGCAACCTTGCAGAGATGAAAAGCCATATAAAAAAGGCGCTGGAGCTCTATCACCATAAGGGACGAAAGAGAAGTGAAATTCTGGGAGGGCCATCATCAGGCGGGTTGGAGCAAACGATAACCACCGAAATATTGCAGGAAAAGACCCATCGAGAGGAAATCGTTGCCTGTCTGTCGGAAGGAGTCATTGAGCTAAACGAACATGGCAAAATTGTTGAAATTAACCGTGCAGCACTTTCCATCCTGGAATTGTCTGAAGCAGAGGTGATTGGTTCTACTATCGACTCCCTGGGGTGGGGCAAAAAGAAAAACCAGATAGCCCAGTGGCTCAAGAGTAATCTTCTCGCCAAACAAATGCATCCTCTAGAGTTCGCAGAGAATAACCCTATAGTTCGTGGTGGGAAAGTGCTTACTGCATCATTTAATGCGGTGTCTGAAACGACCTTTTTTGGTTTGGTGATACTCAGTGATATTACCCGGCAACATCGGGCTGAAAAGTATAACAGAGAGTTGGAACACTCGTTGCGGCTCCTGAAGAAAATGGAAGCGATGAGTTCAATGGCTGGCGGTATGGCTCATGATTTTAATAATTTATTGAGCGTTATATGCGGCAATTTGGACATGCTTGCGATGTCTGGTCGATCAATCAATACGGAGCGGTATGAGCTTCTTCTCAACCAGGCCAGAAATTCAGCGGCCAGTGCTGTTGACCTGGTACGGAAAATTTCCCATTTTTCGCCTTACGGTATAATCAGTAGGGGTGATAGGTACCTGAAAGAGTTGGTTAAATCAGCCATCGAAACGTTTTATTTTACGCGGCCAGTTTCGATCGAGCAGATTGGAAATGGTATGGTTAGTTCAGTAAGTGTTGATTATGAGCAGATTATTGTGGTTCTTCACAACATTATGTCCAATGCATTGGAGGCGGGATGTTCAAAAATTTCTATCGCTATCAGTGAGGATGAAGTTGAAGAATCGATCGTCGAAGCTGGACAGTATGTTCCTGCCGGTAATTATGCGAAAATTTGTCTTAAGGACGATGGGAAAGGAATTGACCCTCGGAACATAACGAAAATTTTTGATCCCTATTATTCAACGAAAGCCCGGAGTAATATGAAAGGGATGGGATTTGGCTTGACCGTTTCCTATGCAACCATAAGAAACCATGGCGGATATTTTCTCGTTAATTCCAAGCTGGGTGCCTTTACCGAGGTTTCCATATACTTACCACTCAATTCTCGTACCTTCACGAAAAACGCTGCAAAATGGGTCAGTGATGATGTGGGGGGGGAACATGTGCTCATTATGGAAGAAGATGAGCAGAGCAGAAATGTTGCCACCTTGATGCTTGAATTCTTGGGGTTCGAGGTCCTCGCACTCGCCGAGAAAAAGAATGTATTGTCACTCTTGCAGCAGCATATTAATGCCGGTCATACATTTGCCTGTGCCATCATTGGCGTGAATCCACGAAAATCCCATCAAGCGATTAAACTGTGTCGCCAGATACACGAGTTGGTCGGAGATTTGGATATTATTGCACTCTGCAGTTCAGTAAATGAGGAAATTGCTAACGATTATCAGTCATTTGGTTTTGGTGCAATCATGTCCAAACCTTTCACCATCGACGACTTGCGAGCAGCCGTTGGGTGAGTCCAGTATCCGCACTTCCTATTTTTTCTTATTCATCACATAAATGCCCAGCACAAAGCAGAGCAGGCCAAAGGGCCATCTGTTCTGGTAGAGAAGAATCAGTGACGACAAGCAAAGCAGTACACCAAGAGTTACGTAGTTGGTTCTTTTCATAGTGATCGTATCTGTGATCCTGGACTCATCAATAACAGTTGGCTTTTATTTCAAGCCAATACTGTGCCAGCTTTTTTTCTGACACCGGAATGCGGGTTTTTATTTCCGGGGAAAAAAGTGAGATTTTCATCTCTTGAATCATTTGTTGGTAGTTTTGTGCGTACTGTGCGCACTCGGCAGATAAATGATTCATTTTCACCAGTGAATCCAATTGTTGGAGATGATGGTCAATTGAGTCATGTTTTTTCTGGTCTTTGAGCGGGTTTGCATGAGCTCTGTTGAGGCGAATTACTAGACTTTTAAGGTAGCGTAATAAATCATTTAAGTAATCTTTGCTTAAAGATATCGGAAACGATTCCGGGAAAATCAAGGTGAGCTCTTGATCCATTCTTGTGTATATGTCTGAATTTTTCTGTCCTTTTGTAGGAGATTGGGCCGATAATTTAATAATACTCTGCTCAACTTCTGTTCTTTTGATCAATACACTGCAGAGCAGTTCAATAGTGTGCTGTGCTGTCTTATAGAATCCCCTCTCTTTGATATCTTTCAGTGTCGCTGAAAACTGCTCCTGGCTGGTTATGTTTCGGAGCTCTTGGACTGTCATTTCTTTGACCAACAGATAAAACAGGGTATCGGTCAGTTGAGCGTGGGGTCCGAAACGGTCCAGGAGCCATTGCCCTGATGGACCACTGAGTGCAAGTTTGGTTTCTTTTTTAAATTGCTTATAAACACCGAGGTTGTGCAATTTGGTAAGGTAAAGTATTCCTTTCTCATTGTTGTGTGATGCGGCTTCAAGGGATTTACAATAATGTACTGAAACGCCTTGTTTATTACTTTGCGGTACAATGGAGAAAAACAGTTTTCCACCAACCTGATTTGCTGCCGAGTAGAGGGGTATTACCTGAGGCAGGTGATCGAACTCCCAGCGATTGAATATCGCATCTTTCAATGAGTCAAGTAATTGCTGATCAGCAGTCGACGGTTTCAGATGATCTGTCGAGACACGCTCTTGTGGTGCACGCCTTAAATCTGAAAACGTCCGGGTACACATAATGATTTCAGAGGAGTGGTCTGTCAGACAATATCTCATTTTAAGATGAGTGGGAAGATCTCTAATTGACCATTGACTTCTATTGATTGAGACATTGAACAAGAGGGCAACTGCTGAAGATAGTTTCTGGTAATAATTGCCCTGGTAGTTTACAAGCTGATCAAGTACTCGTGCAACCGTATTGCTTATTGGGATGAGCTTTTTCCTTTGTGTTTTGGGAAGAGATTTCAACAGAAATGTCGTTTTCTCCTCAAGTAACCCTGGTACCAGCCAATCAAAAATCTCTCCACTGAGATGTTGGATAATATGTACGGGTATGAAGGCGGTAACACCGTCCCTGTCAGATCCAGGCTCAAAGTGATACTCAAGCCGGATCGGAGCGGTCGGGGTATCAAGCGTCGATGGGAAATCGATAAGTTCATGGTCATCAGGAGTTCGGAGCAGTACGTCTTCTTCGGTTAAAAAAAGATCATTATCACTGTGTTTTTTCAGGTATCTGTTCAAGGATTTGATATCACATACCTGATCAGGCAAGCGTTGATCGTAAAAGGAATAAATTGTCTCTTCATCGACGACAATATTTCTTTTACGAAGTTTTTCTTCGGCCCCTCTCCACTGCTCAATTAATGAAAGGTTATGGGTGAGAAAGTTATATTGCTTTTTGGTTTGGGCTTCTACCAATCCACTGCGAATAAAGATTGGCCGTGCTTTGGTTATATTTTTCTTTGCTGCTCTTGGATAATTAACGACTCTTTTGGCAATGATCTGCAGTCCATATAGATGCACAGATTCATCTGCCATCACGCAGCCATTCTTCTTATGCCACCGGGGATTTTGCCAGGAATAGGTGCAGTAGTCCTTGGCCACTGTTTCGATCCAAGATGGCTCAATGGATGCGACACTAAGGGCAAACAATCGACTTGTTTCAAGAAACGAGCCTGATAAAATCCAATCTCCGGCTCGATTATACTGTGAACTGCCAGGAAATATCATTATTTCCCGGTTACCACTACCCTGGTAAAGATTTTTTTTAATCCGTTTGGCGCATTGACTGAACATCCCCGTTAGGATTGTTTTGTGGATAGTATCATAGTCAGCTGATTGACTATTCAGATTGATCTCAATCTTTCGTTTAAGTATCGATTTCAACTGATCATGAAGATCAAGCCATTCACGCATCCTTTGAAAGGAGAGAAAATGACTTTTGCAAAACTTTCTCAACCGAGATATTGACAACCGCTTCTGGTCGGGATGCACGGCCTGCCAAATGTTTAGAAGAACAAGGAACTCGGATTGGGGGTGAAAAAATGCCTGATGCGCTTGAATATAGTGCTCCTTTTTGTCGGCCGGTGTGATTCTTGGATCCTGTATGGCAAGCCCGCTGGAGATAATGAGAATTTCTCGTAAGCAGTTGTTATTATTAGCCTCAATAACGATCCTGGCAATCACTGGATCGATGGGTAAGGTTGCCATTAACTGGCCCGTGGAGGTAAGCTGGTTTGCACCGGTGATACCACCAAGCTCACGCAAGGTACGGTAGCCCTCTTTAATGGTTCCATGAGCTGGTGGTTCGAGAAATGGAAACTGGTAAGGGTCACCAAGTTTCAGGTAGATCATCTGTAAGATGACCGACGCCAAATTGGATCGCTTAATTTCAGGCGTGGAAAACTCTTCACGTTTGTTAAAATCCTGTTCCGAATATAATCGAAAACAGATTCCTGGTGCTACTCTGCCGCATCGGCCGGCTCGCTGGTTGCTGCTTGCCTTAGATATGAAGTCAATGGGCAGTTTGTAAATTCTAGATTTCGGATGATACTTTGAAATTCTTGCCCGTCCAGAATCAATCACATATTTAATGCCAGGGACTGTTATCGAGGTCTCAGCCACATTGGTTGCGACCACGATTTTTGTTCGGTGATGTGATTTGAAGATTGCCTGCTGTTCCGTATGTTGAAGCCTGCCATACAAAGGAATCGTCAGACAGTGATTGATCCTCCCTTCGAGAACTTTGCAACAGCTCAGTATATCTCGTTCTGTGGGGAGAAAAATGAGAATATCGCCTGGTGGATAATGATGCACAATATAATCGGCGACTTCTATACACTGATCAACAAAGGAACTCTCCTCGTCAGAAGGTGGAGTGTACTTGATCTCAACCGGGTAGGTTTTGCCTTCAATGTGTATTACCGGTGCCTTGTCAAAATGGTCAGAAAAAAGAGCAGTATCAATAGTTGCCGAAGTGAGTACTACTCGAAGATCTTTCCTTATCGTTAACAACTGCTTGATATAACCTATTAAAAAATCAATATTCAAGCTTCTTTCATGGGCTTCATCGATGATTATTATCGAGTATTTTTTTAGTTGAGGGTCATTCCTGCTTTCAGCGAGAAGAATCCCGTCTGTCATGAACTTTATTTTTGTTTGCTCATCAGTTCGATCAAAAAATCGTATCTTACAACCAACAATTGATCCTTGATCTCCAAGTTCTTCCTGCAGACGATTAGACAGAGAAAGCGCCGCAACACGGCGGGGTTGAGTACAGCCAATCATTCCCTTGAGTTCGGGGAATGCTTCGAGACAGATCTTTGGCAACTGGGTAGTTTTGCCCGATCCTGTTTCACCTGCAACGATCGTAACCCGGTTATTTTTCAGTGTTTCTATGAGTGCTGCCCGGTGGCTGGTAATAGGCAGTTCCGGTGGGTAAAAAAAATCCATCTATCCGTTGGCTGATAGCAGGTTTTATGGTAACAATTCTTTATCTGAGAAGTGGTTCTATACCACATTACTCCCAGTAATGTCATTGAAAATAGAGGGGAAGGCATGAAAGTAAGAAAGGCTGTTATTCCGGTTGCAGGGCTCGGCACCCGATTCCTACCGGCAACGAAAGCGATACCAAAAGAGATGCTCACCATTGTTGATAGACCGACGATTCAATACATCGTCGAAGAAGTCGTCAGCTCTGGTGTTGAGCAGATAATTTTCATCACGTCAGAAGGTAAATCAGCGATCGAAAATCATTTTGATTACAATTTTCATCTTGACAGTGTCTTAAAAGAAAAAAACAAAACAGCGCTTGGCAAGGAACTTGATGAAATATCCAACCTGATTGATATTGTCTCAGTACGGCAAAAAAAACCACTAGGTCTTGGCCATGCCATTTGGACCGCTCGACATGTGATTGGTAATGAACCGTTCATGGTCTGCCTTGGTGACGACTTAGTGCTCAGTGATATTCCCTGCGCCAAGCAGATGCTTGATCTTTTTCATGATGTCGGAGAGTCTATTGTGGCGGTCAAGCGAGTTCCACAGGACCAGACCTATCAGTATGGAATTGTTGAAGGCGAGGCCAATGGCCGTGAACGAACCTTTAAAGTATCACGAATGGTAGAAAAACCGGCGCCTGGTACGACAGATTCTGATCTGGCAATTATCGGCAGATACATCCTTATGCCAGAAATTTTCGATATACTGAGCACGACCACCCCCGGTCATGGCGGAGAGATCCAACTAACCGATGCACTGCTCGCATTATCCAAAGCACGTGAAATGTATGCTTATGAATTCAGAGGGATACGATACGATGCAGGAGATAAATTCGGTTATCTTCAGGCTATTCTCGCTTATGGCATCAGGCACCCTGAACTCGGTGAAGATCTTATCGCCCATATCCAGGAGATAGCCGAAACCCTATGATATTGCTGGAAGTAGCAGTTGCAGCTCCTGTAACTGGTACCTACACGTATCGACTTCCCGAATCAGCCGGTATCACGTTCAGCAGCAGTCCCTACGAGTTGATTGGGCACCGGGTAATTGTTCCGTTTGGGAGGCGAAAGATTACCGGGTATGTCCTACGGGTAAACCAGGCGGAGACCCACGAACGGGAGTTGAAGGATATTAGTAGAATCCCGGACACGACACCTCTGTTCGGAAGTCAATTGATTCCCCTATTTGAGTGGATCTCCCAGTATTATCATTATCCACTTGGTGAGGTTATCAAGACAGCCTTACCCGGTGGATTGACAACTCGTTTTCAAAAGAAACTATTTCTGAAAAGTAAATCGGCATTGTCTGGCTACCTAGACCAGTCGGATAGGTTTGGTTGGCTTAAAGTACTATCTGAAAAAGGTGAGATTGGCCCAGAGCATACCCGTTCGATTCTCACGGTTGGTTCCCATAAGCGATTTGCTGAAAATCTGGCAAAAGAAAAGATTATCGAGATTAAAAGCAGCCAGGTTGGCAGAGAGGTGAAGAAAAGAGTAGAGCAGTGTTATCACCTGAAACCAGACTTATTTGAAGGTGACCCAGTCCACTCGAGTGAAGATAAATCGTTGGTTATCAATCAACATACTGCCAACCTCAGTAAGGCAGAGATAAAACTTGTCACACTTCTTAATAACTACCAGCATGGTGGCATTAATGGAACCCCCATGCCTCGTAAAGAATTGATTGAGCAGTATCCTTATGGAGGAAAAATCGTCCAAAAGCTTTTGAATAAAGGGCTGGTAACGGCTGAAGAGCGAAGGGTGTATCGATCACCCCTAGGACACCCGATTAATCACACGCAGCAAAATTTTGAATGTAACGATGAGCAGAAAGAGGCGATTAATACCATCAACTCCAAGCTAAAAAAGGCGGTATTTCACACCTTCCTACTACATGGAGTAACTGGCAGTGGCAAGACGGAAGTGTATCTGCAATGTACCGAGCTGGCAGTTGCCCAGAATAAATCAGTTATCATTCTCGTTCCAGAAATCGCTCTGGCTACCCAGGTAGAGGAAAGCTTTGTCAGTCGTTTTGGTGATGCGATCGCTTTGCTTCATTCTGGGTTGAGTGTTGGTGAGAAGTATGATGAGTGGTGCAGGATTGCAGAAGGTAAAGCAAAAATCATAATAGGTGCACGATCTGCCGTATTTGCGCCGGCCCAAAAACTGGGCTTAATAATCGTTGATGAAGAGCACGATTCAAGTTTTAAACAGGAAGAAGGACTCAGGTATCAGGGAAGAGATGTTGCCATTATGCGAGCCAAGCAGTTTGGTGCCACAGTTGTCTTAGGCTCTGCGACTCCAGCTATTTCAAGCTATTTTAACAGTAAAAATGGGAAGTATGAACTGCTTGAACTTCCACATCGGGTTGGGCAGAGGCGTCTCCCCGATGTAAAGATTCTCGATTTGAAAAACAAAGATAGAAAATCAACAGATAAGTTGTTTCATCAAGAGTTTACCAATCGGTTGAAAAACACGCTTGAACAGGGGAATCAATCAATTGTACTGCTCAATAAACGTGGTTTTTCAGCCTCTGTTGTCTGCCGTGATTGTGGTGCAATGGTCGAATGTAAACATTGCAAGGTAACATTGACCTATCATAAATCTCGGAAACAGCTGGTTTGTCACTACTGTTCATTTACCCAACCAGACATGATCGTCTGCAGCGTATGTGCTTCTAATCACCTGGTTCCCGTCGGCTTTGGTACTGAGAGGGTAGAAGAAGAGCTTAGGCTACTCTTTCCAGATGCCGCTATTGCCCGCATTGATTCTGATACCGCCCATCATCGACCGAAATTTCTGACAATTCTTCAAAAAATCAAACAAGGAGATATAGATATTGTAGTTGGCACCCAAATGATTTCAAAAGGTCTTCATTTTCCTGGAGTTACCTTTGTCGGAGTTGTTTCGGCAGATAGCGGTTTGTCCATTCCAGATTACAAGGCTGCAGAGAGAACGTATCAGCTGATTTCACAAGTTACCGGTCGGGCTGGTAGAGGAGAAGTTCCGGGAGAGGTTATGATTCAAACCTTACAACCAGATCACTATGCGATCAAGATGGCTGCCGAACACGATTACCATGCCTTGGCCGAGCAGGAAATAACGATCAGGCAGGCAACCGGTTTTCCGCCATTTTCAAGGCTCGTTTCTATCAAAATAGAGGGGGATTCCGAAAGTGGAGTCAGTAATAAAAGTACAGAAATTGCTCAATTGGCTCGGAGGTGGTGCTCAGAAAATCAAGGAGGAGAAAGAATTGCAGTCTTGGGACCAGCCCCGTGTCCCATTGAGCGCCTGCGTAATAAATTCAGGTGGCAACTCTTGCTAAAAAGCCGTTCGTTAAAGCATACGGAATTGTTATTGAGTCATCTAAAAGCAAATTATTTTCCCAGTCAAGGCTATCGGGTAATTTATGATATTGATCCAGAATCAATGATGTAAGTTGAGACTAATTGATAAAAAATATCGGTTTCAAGGAGCTTAGATCTTCATCAAGTTCCATGGTTAGAATTTGTGCTAGACAGTTCAAAACTACGATAGCATTGCGATCAGCGTCCAATTTGTTGGCCGCCTTAATCCGCCTCAATATTCCTTCATTCACCTGTTCTATCTGAGACCACTGCTGCTTGAGATATTTCAGTTGAAAATCACCCGAACCGGTTTCGCGATCAATAAAAAACTGGCGTAACAGATAGATCGATGCAGTCCTGAAAACAGACTCGTCTACCGTGGCAAAGGGTAAATGAAACCGGGCCATGGGTTTGAGCACATTCATAGTTTCACAACCGCTGGTGGCCATGATAATGCCCATTATTGAACTGAGACCATCCTGGACTATAGTTTTTTTAGAGACAGTCCGTTCTAAGGTTTTGCATGAAACCGTGCATGATTCATACGATGCGATACTGATAAAGGAAGACACTAAGTGCGATATATTCAAGGCTACCGGACAGAATGTTGTTGTCTCTGGATCGCGTGCACAGCATTGACACTGGTGGGTGGTGAGTCTTGCCCAATCTGGTTCTTGAACCGTTTTGTTTTTGAGCAACAGGGTTTGTGGATCAAGTGCTAAAATAAAATGTTTTGAGGTCCCATCAGGAAAGGTGAAGAGATATTCAAAAGTAATGTCTGAAGTATCCATCATGTTACGGAGGTGAAAATAAACGTCCTAAAATTTATACCATTTCTTTTTGTGCTGCCAGACAACACTCTTATTTCTTCCTTGTTTTTTTGCCTCATACAATGCTTCATCAGCTCGGTTGACGAACACAGAATTTGAAAAACTGTCCTCGACAGTGGGGCGGGTTACGGCAATACCAAAACTTGAGGTCAGGCGATAGCTCTCACTGCCATCATTAAAGACCGACTCCTCAATCTTTTTTCTCAACTTTTCTGATACACTCATGGCCTCCTCTTCATTAGTAGAGGGGAGGATGATAGCAAATTCCTCACCACCATAACGGGCAAGCGTATCATATTTCCGTAACTCAGATTGTAATGCCTTGCAGAATTCCTTGAGAATGAAATCTCCTGTTTGATGGCCAAAATTGTCATTAAAACTTTTGAAATGATCAATATCAGTGATGATCAAAGCAATCGTGGAATCCTGTCTGATTGACCGATCGATCTCATTTTCCAACGCACTTTGAAAATAGCGATGGTTATATACCTCCGTCAGCCCGTCAACGTTTGCAAGATTATCGAGAAATTTATTCTTCTCTTCAAGTTCACGGGTAAGGTTTTCAAGCTCAATTTTTGCCTGAACGAGTTGCTTGTTCATCTGGTCATAATCCAGATTAAGAAGACTCAGTTTGATATTTGCTTCTTGAAGAATTTCCTGGATAGATTTGGTGTCTTTGATTTTCAATCCAAAATATTCACCTGCCTGAACAACTTTAAAGTGGACTTCCTCAAGAATGTTCTCAATATGTTGATTCGATAGTCCGAGGAGTTTTTTCGCCTCTTTACGAAATTGCTTGTGATAGTCTTCAGGTTTGTTGGAAAAAAGGATATTGATCAACAGATCTGAGAGGTAGACTGCTTTTATGGTTGCCAGTATCGTTTTATCACCTTCGCGGTATTGAGAAGGATCATGGTGATAAATAATCGGTTGCAGCAGCACGTTGGGAAAGCCCCAACTTCGTGCGACCTCAAAACCGATATAGCAATGGTCGGTACCGATAATTGATTCTTCAGTACCAAGAGGGTCGTGCTGATCATCAGTGATGGCCTCAAGCACACGTTCATATTCATCAGGGAAGGTACGGGCAAAGATCAGCTCTCCCAGGTTTTGAAGTAAACCGGAAATAAAGACCTCTTCGGTGTCTGCACCTTTCACTTTCTCAAGGATGATTTTAGAAGCAACCGCCGAGGCCAATGACCGTTCCCAGAATTTTTCAAAATTAAATTTAGAAGGTTTTCTCCCCCCCTTCATGCTCAGAAAGGAAAATGACAGTACAAGACTTCGGACTGCATTTGTACCGAGTACTGAGACTGCCTGTTTGATTGAGCCAATTTGTTGAGGAAAGCTGTAAAAAGCTGAATTTGATACTTTGAGAATTTTTGAAGAAAGAGACATATCTTGAGACACCAGTTCTGCGATATCAGTCAGGGTTGTCTCTTCTTTTGAAGTCAGGGAAATAAGTTTTGAGGCAACAGTGGGGAGTGTCGGGAGTTCGTCTGATTCCAGCACCGCTTGAAGGATTTCCTGTTTGTTCATAACATTCTTTTGGGGTTAAAGTTGGTTATTGCTCACCTGTCCTAAAACTATATCGTTTAACGGATAGTAGATGCAAGAAACCGCCTAAAAAAAGCGTATAGATAATCAGTTGTCAGGGTACCGGCATACCTCTCCACAGAAATTCTTGAACTCTAAATAACCACCCTGAAGCGTCGAGTTATCAGGGAAAAGGGGGATCTTACCTTTCCCACCCGGTGAGTCGACTGCAAACGTTGGTACTGCCAAGCCGGATACCGAGCCGCTCATAGTTTTGATGATTTCGAAACCTGTCCTCAGTGGTGTTTTGAAATGTCTGGTTCCCCTGGTGATATCAATCTGAAAAAGGTAATAGGGTTTTACCCGTGCCTTTACCAGTGCTCTCATAAGCGTGGTGATCGTTTTTGCGTCATCATTTATTCCCTTGAGTAAGACCGTTTGATTACCCAGCACAATTCCATAATCTACAAGTTTTGCACACGCATTAATAGCGGCCTTTGTGAGCTCAGTAGGATGGTTGAAATGAGTATTGACATAAAGTGGCCGAAATCGTTGAAGTATTTTGCAGAGTTCGGAAGTTACCCGCATGGGAAGTGTACAGGGAGTTCGAGTACCGATTCTGATAACATCAATTGATGGCACAGCGTATATGGCGGAAAGGATTGCTTCCAGGGTGTGATCTTCAAGTAAGAGCGGATCCCCTCCGGAGAGGATCAATTCATTAATCTGCGGTTCGTTTCTCAGATAATGGACGACCTCATCAAGGTGTCTTTGGGAGAATACATCATGTTTTTTTCCGACAAGTCTTTTCCTTGTGCAGAATCTGCAATACATTGCACATTGATTAGAAACTAGTAACAGGGCTCGGTCAGGGTATCTATGAACCAGGTTGGAGACTGGACTGAGGTTGGCTTCGTTCAGCGGGTCATTGGGAAAGGAGCACGGGGCAATTTCTTCTAAATGAGGTACTGCCTGAAGATAGAGAGGGTCTCCTATCTGCTGAATTAGAGATAAATAGTATGGGTTTATTCGCAGCGGATATCGCTTCAGAACCAATTCCATGTCATCAGGAAACCGCATTTTAAAATGAGTTTCAAGCTCGCCGATGGTTGTAATGCTGTCGGCTATAAGTCTTTTCCAGTGGGTCATGACCGGTTGGGACTGATGGGGGGATTGAGCTCATCAATTGGCTCTGGGAAGATTTCAAAAAGCTCATCAAAACTTTTCGCGTCGTAAATTGATTTTCGCAAACTTGAACTCCCTGCAAAGCCCTTAAAGTATCGTCCAAGATGGTTTTTCATCGTTGAGATCCTTCGATGAGGCTCGGTAATGTGGGTAATAAATAATCCGATATGAGCGCGAGCAATTTTATTGATCGCTGATAAGTCATCTGGTTTACCTTGAGGATCAAAAACCCATGGGTTACCAAGTGCTCCTCTGCCTATCATGATACCATCACAAAAATCCTGAGAGAGTCTGGTCTTACCCTCTGTATAGGATGTAATATCGCCATTACCAATCACCGGTATTTGGACTGACTCTTTGACCGATTTTATAATCTCCCAGTCGGCACGACCGGTAAAAGCCTGTTTCCAGGTTCTGCCGTGGACGGTAATTGCTGCAACCCCCTGGTCTTGTGCCATTTTTGCAAAATTGCATGCGTTTAAGTTTGAACTATCCGTACCAGCCCTGATTTTTAAGGTAACCGGGAATTTAGCATTCTTGATCACCTGCCTGATGATTTCCCGGGCCTTTGTAGGATTGCTCATCAGAGCAGCTCCTGCACCTCTCCTGGTGACTTTTTTGACAGGGCAGCCCATATTGATGTCGAGTAAATCCATATCCCAATCTGAGAGAATGGCAGCGGCCTCACCCATGATATTTGGGTCGGCACCAAACAGTTGGAATGAGACCGGACGTTCTTCTGCACAGGATTTTAATAAAGAAAGTGTTTTTTGTTGCTGATAGACAACACCATGGCAGGAGATCATTTCTGAGACGCACAGCCCGGCACCCAGAGATTTACAAAGAAGACGAAAGGGGAGGTCACTATAGCCGGCTAAAGGGGCAAGTACAAATGGGTTATCAAGTGATAATCCAGCTATTGTCAAACTCATGGTGAAAGCATGCTACAAGTAAAATAACAGGCCGACCCTATACAATAGAGCGGATCGGCCTGGAAAAGCGAAAAAAAGGTTTTACTGTGCGGAAAATTTCGTAAGTGCGTCCTGATAAATCTTCTGGGCAAGTTCGTCAATGATGGTGTCAAGCGCTTCATTCTCATTGTCTTTGCTGGCGCTGGCATCACTTTCAACAGTGTATTCTTCGGTCCACACCTCTGAGGGTTGTTCAATCAGGATTTTGCCACTCTTAAGATCCTTCATGATATATCGAACCTTCAGCTTGATTTTTACCTCAGAGGTGCTGTTCGAAGAACCAAAGGTGAGACTGGGCAAGTCTATGGAAATAATTTCACCCGCCAGGATGTAGTCAGCCGCTTCCTTTTCTTTGGATATTTTTAAGGATCCTGATTTCTGGAACCATTTAATGAGGGATTGATAGATTTTGGAATCAAGGGTGAGTTCATTGGTCCGATTGTTCCAACTGGTAGCATATATGGTTTTATCAGGCCCGGAATAGACGTAGGGGTTTCTATATCCGCAGGAGACAATCAGCATAACGGTGACAATGATTACAGCGAATGTTTGTATCGTGGTCTTCAAAGCAGCACCCTTTTGAAAGTAATCAATTTGATATATCGATGGCTTATTACATAACTTGTGCAGAAAAATTCTAGTATCAAACAACAATATTAACAAGCTTCTTCTTCACGACGATTATCTTTTTGATCGTTTTATCGCCTACAAACTTGAGTACTTGAGCATCTTTGATGGCCAGCGCTTCAAGCTCAGAGTCTTCGGTGTTCGCAGGTACATCTAATCTGGAGCGAACCTTCCCATTCACTTGAACCACAATGGTCAGTAATTCTTCCTCGGCCGCTTTTTCGTCAAAAGAAGGCCAATTTGTTTGCTGGGGGGTGCCAGCAAGCCCCATAATCTCCCACATCTCAGAGACGAAATGGGGAATCATCGGGAAAAGCAGAATGAGAATCGTGCGAATAGCTTCTTCAATTGTCTGGGCCGATGGACGATCCCGGCGACTTTCCTCGGTCAACGAGGTGAGTGTGTTAAAAAGTTCCATAACTGCGCTGATTGCAGTGTTAAAGTGGAAATTAGTTTCAATATCATAACTGACCTTTTTTATGGTCTGATGGATCTTTCTGTGCAACGCCCGATCTTGAGATTCGTCATAGGTACTCTCGGAGGCACCTGTAAGGTTCTCGAGATGATTGTTTATGTATCGATATAATCTATTAATAAAACGACTTGAGCCTTCAACACCTTGTGCGTTCCACTCAAGATCTCGTTCAGGTGGAGCGGCAAAAAGAGAAAAAAGGCGAACGGTATCGGCACCGTATTTCTGTATCAGCTCATCAGGATCAACCACATTACCCTTGGATTTTGACATCTTTGCACCGTCTTTAATTACCATTCCCTGGGTAAGCAGATTTTCAAAAGGTTCATCGATAGTGAGGTAGCCAAGATCCCTGAGCGCTTTGGTGAAGAATCTCGAATAGAGCAGGTGAAGAATGGCATGTTCGACACCGCCAATGTATTGATCTACTGACAGCCAGTAACCGGTCTCGCTCTTGTCAAGCGGGCTGTTGAGTTCCTGAGGAGAAGCAAACCGGGCGAAGTACCAGGAGGATTCAACAAAGGTATCCATCGTGTCGGTTTCTCTTCTTGCTGGTTCGTTACACTGTGGACAGGTGGTTTCGTAAAAGTCAG
This sequence comes from Desulfobulbaceae bacterium, assembly GCA_004796425.1. Classification (GTDB taxonomy): domain Bacteria; phylum Desulfobacterota; class Desulfobulbia; order Desulfobulbales; family Desulfocapsaceae; genus MADRE3. The sequence goes on from QZLB01000092.1 coordinate 52,131, forward strand.
GCCGTTTGCTCAAAGGTAAACATTCATTGTCCAGCTCTGTATTGCCATCGGGCAGGGTTACCGGTAATTGATCAAGTGGTACCGGGACCGCACCGCATTTGTCACAGTGGATCATTGGGATCGGTGCACCCCAGTATCGTTGCCTGGAGATACCCCAGTCTCTGAGTCGAAAGGTTGTTTTCGCGTTGCCAAATCCTTTTTCAGTCGCATGGTCTATGATTGCCTGTTGGGCGTCGATTGAATAGAGTGAGGTGAATTGGCCAGAATCAGTAAGTTCACCAGGGGCGATGGAAGCTTCTTCCATGGTTGCAGGGTCAAGCTCGGTATCAGGAGGAATAACCACCGGCTTAATCGGTAGATCGTAAGTACGGGCAAATTCGAAATCTCTCTGATCATGGGCAGGTACTGCCATTACTGCACCGGTGCCATATTCTGCCAAGACGAAATTGGCGATATAGATTGGTACCTGGGTACCATTAAATGGATTCACGCAATAACGCCCGGTAAAAATACCTTTTTTCTCAGTTTCCTCTTCAGGGCCCAATTTTTTGTTTTCAGCGATAATTTCTGAGATGAAGGTGCGGATAGTGGCCTCGTCATCGACTCCGGATATTAGCTCGTCTATAAGCGGATGCTCAGCGGCAACTGACATGAATGTCACACCAAATATGGTATCGGGACGAGTCGTGAATATTGAGAGGGATTCCGTACTGTCTTTAATTGCAAATTTGCACTCGAGCCCGGTCGATTTACCAATCCAATTTTTTTGCATGGTTACGACTTTTTCTGGCCATCCCTTCAACGTATCAAGGTCGCTGAGTAACTCCTCGGCATAGTCGGTAATCTTGAAAAACCAGCCGTTCATATTACGAGGCTCAACCGGTTGATCGCATCGCCAACATTCTCCATCAATCACCTGTTCGTTAGCCAGAACAGTTTGGCAGGTTTCGCACCAGTTAACTGTAGTAACTTTCTGGTAAACGAGATCATTTTGCAACATCTCGACAAAAATTCTTTGTTCCCACCGGTAATAATCAGGATCGCAGGTGGCAAGTTCACGCTGCCAGTCGTAAGAAAGACCTAGCTGCCTGAGTTGAGATTTCATGTAATCGATATTTTCATAGGTCCATTTAGCCGGGTGAGTATTATTCTTCTGAGCTGCATTTTCTGCGGGAAGGCCAAAGGCATCCCAGCCCATGGGATGAAGAACATTGTATCCCTTCAATCGTTTGTATCGGGCGACAACATCACCAATGGAATAATTCCTGACATGACCCATATGGATTCTGCCAGACGGATAGGGGAACATTTCAAGGACATAATATTTCTCTTTCTTATCATCCTGTACTACGCGATCAATGGATGAAACCAACCAGGTTTTTTGCCATTTTTCTTCGATGGTTTTGAAATCATACCGGTCGGAATTATTCGTGCGTTCTGTCATGAGATCCTCAGTGTATCACGTAAAAGATTTAAATGTGAAGCGTGGTTTTAAGATGAGCCTTGGAACGATTCCGGTTCTTCGTAATTACTCATATTCTCGAACATCGTATATTCTTTTTTAAAGTAGAGCGGCACCGTTCCGGTCGGGCCGTTTCTCTGTTTGCCGATGATGATTTCTGCAATACCCTTCTGTGGATTATCTTCCGATTTATTGTAAACCTCATCGCGGTAAATAAAGCAGATCACATCGGCATCCTGTTCGATCGCTCCGGATTCACGTAAATCTGACATCATGGGACGTTTATCGGTTCTGCTTTCAAGTCCTCGGTTAAGCTGCGAGAGTGCTAGGACCGGTACCTGGTATTCCTTGGCTACGGCTTTTAAAGAACGAGAGATTTCAGAGATTTCCTGCGTTCGATTCTCACTTGATCTGCCCTGCATCAGCTGCAGGTAATCAACCAGAATTAGCCCAATATCATGTTGAGCCGCCAGTCTTCTTATTTTCGAGCGCATCTCTAGAACTGAAATTGCAGGAGTATCATCAATGTAAATTGGTGCATCGGCCAACATTCCAACAGCCCTGGTCAATCGGGGCCAGTCTTCGTTCTGCAGTTTTCCAGTCCTGATTCTCTGCGAGTCTATATGACCTACTGAGCTAAGCAGACGCAAGGTTAATTGCTCTTTTGACATCTCCAGACTGAAGATAGCAACGCCGGTTTTCTCCATCAGTGCAGCGTGCTGAGCAATGTTCATGGAAAACGCGGTTTTCCCCATTGAAGGCCGACCTGCAAGGATGATTAAGTCAGAAGATTGCAGACCCGCTGTCATTCGGTCGATTCCATTGTAACCGGTGGGGACACCAGTAATCATTTCCTTACGCTTATAGAGTTGCTCTACCTTTTCAAAGCAACCTGGAATAATCTCTTTTAAAGGGGTGAATTTGGTGCTGCTTTTTTTCCCTGCAATATCGAAAATCGCCTGTTCAGCCTCATCCACCAATTGATCGATATCACTTTGATCTTCAAAACATCGAGTCGCGATGTCAGAGTTGACCCTGATCAGATTTCTCAAAATGGATTTTTCTCGAACGATTTTCGCATAAGAAGCGATGTTCGCTGTAACAGGTACGATTGAGGTGAGGGTCGCAAGATATGCAGCTCCACCAACCGTTTCAAGCGTTTGATTGCTATGTAGATGATTTGTCAGGGTGACAAGATCGTGAGGTTCATTTTTCTGAAAAAGGTCTATCAGACCCTGGAAAATGACTTTATGGGGATCACGATAGAAATCTTCAGGTGTTAAGAGATCGACCACCGATATAAATGCTTTCTCTTTTAGAAGGATTGAACCCAGTACGGATTGCTCAGCCTCCAGGTTGTGCGGTGGAAGTCTGCCGCCCTCAGGGACGCGTGACGTATCTTCTTGATTAAATAGACTATTGTTCATATAAATGTATCCGTGATAACAAAGGCTATCTTCCTCTGTAATATAATGATATCAGCGTGTCAAAAAAAAACACACATGCAGGAAAGACTCCTAGATGTGTGTTTTATTTCGACGCCCCATGTACATTACAGGTTGCGGATAAACCGATCTGTAACAGACACTAGATAAGCAATCGGTTATTACTCACTTTCTTGCGGAACGACCGTCACCTTGATCTCGGTGTTCATTTCGAAACCAACCTTAATGACCACCGAGGTTTCACCCAATGTCTTGATGGGCTCGCTCAGCAAGATACTACGTTTTTCGACTTCTATTTTATTCTCAGCAAGCTTCTCAGCGATATCACTGACCGTAACCGAGCCGAAAAGTTTGTCATCTTCACCAACCAACTGAGCAAATTCGAGATTAATACCGGTCAGTTTTTTGGAAAGTTGTTCTGCCTGCTTTCGTTCTTCATCAAGACGAGCTTGAATCGCGGCTCTATTTTCTTCTAGTGCCTGAAGATTATCTTGGCTGGCAACCACCGCTTTGCCCTGGGGGAGCAGGTAGTTCCTACCGTAACCAGGTTTGACTTTTACAACATCACCTTCTCTGCCAAGAGAGTCGATCGTTTCTTTTAAGATGAGTTCCATATTTTACTCCTCTGAAATATATGCTTTTATGACTTTTCAGTTCCCTCATCAAACGACTGATCACCGGTTCCTAGGTGGAACTGGCGGTACCTGTCTTCAACCTTCGCAAGTCAAACCAGATATCTGCGACACCAATGATCAGAAGAAGCAAGGTTCCAAAAGATTGGAAAAGCATCATAGCATAAAAAATTGTTCTTAAGAAAATGGGGAAATTCCATTTGTGCAAAAAAAAAGACAAGATGGAGAAACCCTGAAATATATAAATAAAACTTACAATGACAATAATGTTTATCCCAACAATTCTTGGTATGTCTGCCGGGAGAAATGCTAAAAGTACCGAGATAATGAATACCCAGATAAGTTTTGACGGTAGTTGCCAGATTTTGTAATCGACCCATGGATGGTAGCCGGTAAATCTGGTGACTGCTTTATTACCGACAATCATGGAAACCCATACGGTAAAGAGTGCAAAGACGCCTAATAATGCAGGAAAGATCTTCGGCACAATTAATTTCATCTGGGTGACAGATTCTTCAAGTATCTGCAGGGTTTCGGGTTCAATGGTTCCGCTGGACTGATGGTATTGCAGTTCCTGGCCGATCAGGCTGTCCATCGCTTCGATATAACCAGCGACCGGACTGCTGCCACTTATCAGGGAATAACAGATGAGTAGCGCAATCCAACAAAGGCAGAGCGAACTGGCACCTTTTAACCCAGAGATGGAGGGAGCATCACCTCTAAAGGCTGAGAGCGCCAGAGAGTATCCCGGTGCGATGAAGGATGCGGTAAAAAGAATTGAGCCTATCGATCCGTTAAATAGACTGAGCGCACTTCCAATAACCAAGCCAGCCAGAACGTAACGAAAGCCATGTTCCCATTTGTAAAGATATACCAGGACAAAAATGGGAATAATCAAATAGATTAGCCCAAACAGGGCGCCAAGAAACCCCGGCAAGGCAATCAGAAGACCGAAAAGCAGGATCTGCTGCAAAGGGAGTTTGGGGGAGCTGTTTTGGCCTGATTGGTTGTTCACCATATCCTCATCAAAGTGCGTAATGCTGGTTTACCCTTGGGTTGATCCAGAGTAGGGCAACAGAGCAACCTGGCGAGCCTTTTTAATGGCAGAGCATAATTGTCGCTGATGTGTTGCACAGGTACCGATTATTCGTCGTGGAATGATCTTGCCTCGTTCAGAAACGAAATTCCTGAGTGTTTTGGGGTCTTTATAATCAATGATCATGTCTTTATCAGCACAGAAACGGCATACTTTTTTTCGAGAAAACAATTTTCTTTGGGGTCTGGGGGCCATGCTATACTCCTTTATTCAGTTTCGGTCGCTTGTTCAGATTCTTCATCACCTTGCTGCTTTTCACCTTCAGCTTCAGTCTGCTCATCATCTGCAGCAGCAATTCTGCTGAATTTCTCAGCCGCGGTTGCTTTGGCTTCTTCAATCTCATCTGCAGAGATCGCATCGGCGATCTTCACGGTTAGATATTTTAGGACTGTATCATCAATGCGAAATTTTCGTTCAGTTTCAGAAATCGCAGCAGGTGTGGTGGCATAGTCACAGAAAACGTAATACCCTTGTGCTTCTTTTTTAATCGGGTAGGCAAGCTTTCTCATGCCCCATTTGTCGAGGTAGATTATGGTTCCACCTTCTTCGGTGATAATACTTGTTGTGTTTTCAATAAGTTGATTGATCTCATCTTCGGTCGTATTTGGACGAAGAATGAAGATCTGTTCGTACCTTCTCATGGGTTCCTCCTCATGGACTTAAGGTTTCGCGCTTGATACGCTTTCGGCCCTCACTATTAATGAATGAGCAGAGAGCGAAGAGGGATCGAGTGTGTCGACCAGATAATATATTTAATTGTAACCGCACATCTATAATTGATTTGTCATTTTCAGTCAATTTTTTTCTGACTTTTTTATCTCCTCCCACTGAATTCGCAGTTCATCCTCATTTTTGACACTTTTTCCTTCGAACACATGGGGGTGTCTTCTGATTAATTTCCGGTTGACAATCTGAATAACGTCATTGAAAGAAAAATGGTGCTGCTCACGGTTTATTTCTGAGACCATGATAATGAGATAGAGAAAATCACCCAGTTCCTCACAGAGATTATCCGGATCTTGTTTTTCGATTGCTTCGATGATCTCGGAGAACTCTTCATGAAGGTACTTTTTTAAGGACTCCGTGGTCTGTTTTTTGTCCCACGGACAGCCCTGCGGGCCGCGTAGTTTCTGAATTGTAGCAATCAGAGTTTCGATTTCTGATATTTTTTTTTTCATATGAAATCACCTAAGCACTTCTGTAAATGCCTGACAAATTGTAACAATTCCTGATAACCCATGTTTTATAAAGGTTTCCAGAAAAAAATGTGGTTGAAAAAGCAGTTGACTTTGCTCACCTGACCAACTATGTAGTCTATGGTCTTGGTAGTGATTTACCATTCCATAACACGCAACATGGTGATAGTGTAACGTAAATTTTAGTTATGAAATTAATAAGCGATAATGATCGAGAGATCGTTGTCAAAATTATCAACGGTATCAGGTGAGGTTTCAGGACGTGAACGAGAACGATAAGAAACAGAAAATTCTACTAGAAAAACACAAGGACATCGCACGAATTGATCAGGATTCAAAAAGGACTCATGGATGGTATGTTCGGGTGCGCTTTCTTGGCAAAACCCATTCAAAGTTTTTTTCAGACAGAAAGTGCGGGGGAAGATATTCAAGTTTGCTTTCTGCAATCTCCTGGCGGGATAAAACTGAAAAGAAACTTGGTAAAGTACGTACGAATAAACATATGGTAACCGTTAGCAACTCAGGTACCGGTGTCGTCGGAGTCAGGCATAACGAGAAATTGAATCGATATGAAGTCAGCTGGGTGACTGCTCAGGGCAAACAGGGAAAAACTTCTGTTTCGATTCGCAAACACGGAAAGAAAGCTGCCTTTGAGCGAGCATGTGAAATCAGACGGCAGCGCGAGCACGATCGACTTGCTTAAAAAAAACCACCCTGTCTCGTCTCGAAATTGCAGGAGACAGGGTGGGTTTGTTCTAAGAACAAGTTGTCAATCTCATCCTTTTTCAACTCCATTCTTTAAAATATTGACATTCCCTTCACTATAGTGTTAACTGAGTCGTTTTCTTAAGTAATATTATTCATACTGAAATAGAAATGTAAGAGGTTAGTTATAATGTACGCTATTGTAAGAACTGGTGGTAAACAATACCAAGTTGCTGCAGGAGACCAGTTACGAGTAGAAAAGATAGAGGGAACCGTCGGTGATACCATCGAACTTTCAGAGGTGTTACTGGTTGCAGATGGTGATGACATTGCCATTGGCAAGCCAACGGTAGAGAATGCAAAAGTAATAGCCACCATTGCTGAGCAGGGGAAAGGTAAGAAAATTAAGGTGTTCAAGAAGAAGCGTAGAAAAGGGTACCAGTTAATGCAGGGACACCGCCAGGCATATACCGCCCTTAAGATCTCTGAGATCAATAAATAGTCAATTACGACGATAATCGATAATCCGGGGCAGTTTTAGGGAGATATAATAATGGCACATAAGAAAGCAGGCGGAAGTTCGAGGAACGGACGCGACAGCATTGGTCAGAGGCGTGGCGTAAAGAAATTTGGTGGTCAAACAGTACGTGCTGGAAATATTATCGTCAGGCAACTTGGCACCAAAATTCATCCAGGTATGAACGTTGGGTGTGGAAGGGATTATACCCTGTTTGCCAAAATAGACGGTGTGGTAAAATTTGAGGAATTCGGCAAAAATAGAAAACGAGTTTCGGTATACCCAGCTAGCTAAATAGGTTTGGTAAATTGCTGCGCTTTGGGTGCAGGATTTACAAGAGTAGCTCGATCACTGCATAGCAGACAGTGATCGAGCTTTTTTTTTCATTTATTATTGGTGACTCCACGCTCATGTCATTTATCGATGAGGTAAAATTCTATATAAAAGCCGGTGACGGGGGCAATGGCTGTGTCAGCTTCAGAAGAGAGAAGTATGTACCCAAGGGTGGTCCGAATGGAGGTGATGGTGGCAAGGGTGGTAACGTGATCATTACCGCCACCAATGCAAAGCAATCATTACTTGATTTTAAATATCGCTCTCATTTCAAGGCAGAACGTGGCATGCATGGCAAAGGTAAAGACATGCATGGAAGAAAAGGTAATGATTGCATTGTTGAGGTGCCGGTTGGCTCGGTTATTAAAGATGCTGAGACTAATGAAGAAATCATCGATCTTACGGTTGATGGTCAGCAATACCTGGCAGCCAAAGGTGGTCAGGGTGGTCTCGGTAATGCACATTTCGCTACCGGAGCAAACCGGACGCCACGTTATGCCACCGATGGTAAGCCAGGAGATGAAAAGTGGCTCCGTATAGAATTAAAGCTTATCGCTGATATCGGGCTGGTAGGTCTTCCAAATGCTGGAAAATCAAGCCTGTTGTCACAGCTTTCATCAGCCAATCCTAAGATAGCTCCTTATCCATTTACAACGCTGGAGCCACAACTTGGTGTGTTACAACTCAAGCATCAGCGCCCGTACATTATTGCAGATATTCCCGGATTAATAGAAGGGGCGCATGATGGGGTCGGGCTTGGCCATTCCTTTTTGAAGCATATTGAGAGAACCTCTATAATACTTCATGTTATTGACGTATCTGATGACAACTACGAAAGTAATTTTTCAATAATTGAGGATGAACTCAGAAAATACAAAGCAGAATTATCCGATCGAATCAAATTGGTTGTATTTAATAAAATAGATATGGTCGACTCGGATATGGTGGCTGAGTTCGCCAGTGATTTCCAGCAAAAGGCAATACAGACTGTGCCGGTTTCCGCCCTGACTGGAGAGGGTATCGATCAGTTGAAGGATATAGTTGCTCGCACAATGGACGATTTATCGGATTCGATACTATAGAGCGCAGGTAAATAAAACAATGATATCATCAGTTACCAAAGAGGAAGGTTTGTACCTTCGTCAAACTTTGTTTGATCAGGCCCGAAGAATCGTAGTTAAAGTCGGTTCAGCGGTGCTTACGGATGATGATGGTATCGATTTGAGCGTTATAGCCAACATCGCAGAGGAAATTTCTTTTCTTCGTTCAACTGGCCGGGAGGTTATCCTTGTCAGTTCCGGTGCCGTTGCGGCCGGAAAGAAGAAAATAGGCTATCATAAAATTAGCAGCGGTAACGGGATTAAGGAAAAACAAGCACTGGCAGCTATTGGGCAGTCATCATTGATGCAGAGTTATGAAGGAGCATTTTCTTCGCTAGGCTACAAAATTGCCCAGGTACTGCTCACTCATGCTGATCTTGCGATCCGCGAACGTTATCTAAATGTTAGAAACACACTGTTCACTCTGTTTAAATTTGGTGTCATTCCAATTATTAATGAGAACGATACAGTATCGGTAGAGGAACTGCGCTTTGGTGATAATGACAGACTTGGAGCTCATATCTGTAATTTGATAGAAGCTGACATGTTTATCTGTTTGACCGATGTCAATGGACTGTATACGGGTAATCCCAACACAAATCCCACCGCAGAA
>QZLB01000312.1 GCA_004796425.1 Desulfobulbaceae bacterium
ATGAGTGGCTCTGCCGGCCTCATGCGCTTCACTGTCGGGAAATAATCACCGATGCTGCAGAATGTGCCGCCAAATTAATCACTGCTGATCCGGCCGTTTCAGGAGCAGAACCCTTTGGGGAAAATGTAGAGAATTTAAAGGGGTAATCCAAACGTCTTGCACAACCATTGGCAGCAATTGATGACAGCTGTCAAACTAAGCCGGTTTCACTCAAGGGCCTGTTATCCAGAATTCTCTGGGGTGAGAAGATCGATAGATCAAGTACGACTTGTTGTTGCAATATCAACTCCGAGATATATCTGCCAACCGCTGGTGCTTGCTGTAGTCCGTGACCGGAAAAACCATTAGTCAGGTAGAGTCCCGGCAACTCAGGCCATTCGCCCAAGATCGCATTCCCGTCCAACCGGTTAACCGCATAAAGCCCCGCCCAGCCACGATGGATTTTAACTGCATCAAAGGCCGGGACAAACGCTGCAAGTTCCGGCCAGAGAAGATCGATAAATCGTTGTTCATGCCAGCTGAAGCTAAAACCAACCGGGTCTTCCGGCAATGATTTGCCCACCAGGATATAGGGCCCCTCTGTTCTGAAATAGAGGCCGGAGGGCAGGATGGTAAGCGGCAGATCTGTTTCTGGCTTAATCTTGGTATCGAGCACAAATACCTGACGTTTCACCGGTTCCACCGGCAAAGAAACACCTGCGGTCGCGGCTATTTTGGGGGCCCATGCTCCTGCGCAATTGATGACAAATTTTGCTCGCAAAATCTGCCCTGAGCTTGTCTTTACACCTGCAACGCACCCTTCATCGGTCATGATCTGCTCAACTTCATCATGAATATATTTTACCCCGAGCGAGATCGCCTTTTTACGATATCCCATCAGGAAAGCAAATGGATCGAGATGACCATCATCTGGTCCAAATGTACCACCTTCAGCCTGCTCCGGGTTATAGAGTGGGTAGCGTGCCTGAATTTTATCCTTTGACCACCACTCGGTTGCACAGCCCAATCCTTTTTGCAGTTTAAGTGATTGGAGTGCCGCCGTTTCACCATTACGATCAACCAGGAACAGATTACCTTCCGGGCGATATCTGACATCTGGTATAGTGCCATCCACCGTCATCTCTTCTGCGAACTTCTTAAAAACCTGGAAGGTATACTGGGAGATTTCGATGTTCTGCCTCAAGCTGAACTGTATACGAGCATTGGAACAGGAACGACCGGTTGAGGCTAATTCATAGGAGGGGTCAAGCTCTATTACGCCGATTTTCAATCGATCATCCTTGGCAATCAAATGGTAGGCGCAGGAGCTTCCCATAATTCCGCCGCCGATGATAATGATGTCGTAGGATGATGTGTGCATGTTACGTATAAATGGACTTAGCGATTCCTTTTAACCTTTTGATAATCTGCAATCTTTCGCTGGCCTACAACCTGCCCACCTTCGTACTGGCGATCATCAAGGTAGTCGACAAATTGAATAATTCCCGATGCTCTGCCAAGCGTTCTCGAGGATTTTGATCGTTGACTCATCACATCCTGGATATTACACGCTAAGAATTTTGTTTGATTTGGTCTGGCGGTATATTGATAGGGTCGAGACTCTCGATTAGTGTCCCCGGTCTTTGAGCCACTGGATAACCGGCATGAAAGCGTATAAACTCCAGGTTCAAAATCAATAATTGCGATTCGATCATCGATCTGGCTGAGTGGTTTGCCATCTAAATAGATAATAGCTTCATTGTTTCCATCAGCCAAATCATCAACTTTGGTTGTTGTTCTGCCGGTCTGCCGGTACGACTTACCAAAATAAAAATAGACCCGGGCCAAATTCTCATCATGATCAGGGATGGCTTGGGGTGCCAGTGATTGTTTTTCTGGAACACTTCCACCGCAACCGGCAACGGCAAAAAGGAAGACAAGCGCAGAAATGATAATAAACGTTTTATTCATCACGATACCGGAAGTTATGGGAAGGTATTGATTTTCTTTATTCAGCCCAACATAATGTAATTATATGAAAAAGGAAGAAATGCAAGACTCTTGTCAAGAATCACACGGCTTTTCTTATAAACCGGGCACGGATTTAGCGCGTCTTGAACATATCATTTATAGCCGTCTCAAGACCGCAACAGTTCGGGAGTACTATCGTGTCATCAGGAAAGGTTACATCTCCTTGAATACCAATAAAATGTAAACCGGTATCCTTCGCTGCATCATAATCCGTAAAGGCATCACCGATAAAGACACAATCAGCTGGGCGCAATTGATAACGTTTGAGTAATGTTGTTATATGTGCCGGTTTTTTGATCGGAGAGCCAAGCTGCTCATGGAAAATATCTTTGAGCCCCTTCTTTTCAATAATATATCGGAGTTCATCTTGAGGAGTGCCTGAGATCACGAATACTTTGAGCTCGCTATTTCGTATGTGCTCCAGATATTCTCGAGCTCCTTCAATCCAATTACTACCGATAACCTCCTCAATCACCAGGGCTGAAAAGCGAGTGGCCCACTTCTCCAGTTCTTGTTCAGAAAGTGGTGTACCGATGAAATGAGCATGGGCATGCGCAATTTTCTCAACTCTGCTGATGCCTCCATGCATTCTGTGATGCTCCAAAACCTTTTCAATAATTTCTGTCGGATAATCACCGAATAGTATTTGAAATGCTTTAGTTTTGGTTGGCACAGAATCGAGAATCACCCCATCAAAATCAAAGAAAAGTGCACGGAGTTTGGGTTGCATATGATGCTCAAGATTCCAGAGTGTTATCGTTAGTAATGGTTCAACTCGTGTTCCCCTATAATGGTTCAGGGAAAGCTCTCATATGCATACAATGAAACAGCATCTATTGAAAGGGAGGATATGCAAATAAAAAAGGGTTCACCGTTCTCACGATAAACCCTTTCGATTGGTCGGGATGCGGAGATTTGAACTCCGGACCTCTTGTCCCCCAGACAAGCGCGCTAACCAGGCTGCGCCACATCCCGTTATTTCCAGACCCGTCTTGTACCATGCCCGCAAAGGGCTGTCAATCATCTGTCGGGCATCTTAAACAGAAGTTATGAAGGGTCTCTGTTCAGCAGTTTTTTCAATGCCAGCAGTTCTTCTTTTACGGTGATGAGCCTCTCAGAAACCTCATGTGTTTCAACAGGGGAGGCGAGTGAGGCAATATCTTCCGCATCACCGATCAATTTCTTAGCCCCGGAAATTGTATACCCCTGGTCGTGGAGTAAATCCTTGATTACCAGGATCAGCTCAACATCTTCACGGCGATAAAGCCGCTGCTTGGAGTTGGCTCGTTTTGGCTTGATGTCACTAAATTCAGTTTCCCAATATCTGAGAACGTGAGGCGCAACATCTGCCAGTTTACTCACTTCACCGATCTTGAAATAGAGCTTGTCCGGGATTTCTGTCATCTCGGTTGGCCTGCTCCTTCAGAGGTCAGTGATCAGCTTTTCAGGCTTCTCCGTTTATTCGGGCACGGAGTTTTTTACTAGGTCTGAAGCTGACGATTTGCCTCTTCTTAATGGTGATTGATTCTCCCGTACGTGGATTCCTTCCCTTGCGAGGGTGCTTGTCACGAACCAGAAAGGTTCCAAAGTGTACGAGTTTGATCGAAGATCCTTCGAGTATCGAGGACTTTACGGTACTAAAAAAACTATCGACAATATCCGAACAGGTGCTGATCGGATAGCCAAGTTTTTCTGAAACAGTTTCTGCCAGTTCTTTTCTTGTTACATTTACTTTCTTCATGCTGTTATGCCTCACGGAGTGATCCACCGTAGGTCTCGCTTAATAATTTTACCAGTTTATTATGTGCTTTCTCTACGTTTTTCTCAGTTAAAGTCTTGGTCTGTGACCGGTAGGTGATAGACAGGGCCACCGACTTTTGGCCGGACCCAATAGTATCACCTTGATAAATATCGAAAACTTCACATTTTTCGATCAACTTTTCTCTGCTGTTCAATACCGTATCAACCAGTTTACCCGAGGCGGTATCTGCCGATACAACCAGTGAAATATCACGTTTGACCGAAGGGTATACCGGCAGCGCGCTGAATGATTTTGGCGCGGGGGTAATCGAACAGAGCATTTCAAAGTTCAGGTCAAAATAGTACACCTCACGTTTAATTGAAAACGATTTCAGAACTTCAGGGCTCAGTTTGCCGATGGTTCCGATAAGTTGTTCTTTATAACGCAGGTCGATTGCGTAATTTTTTTGGGCAAATGGTTCGCAGCTGTCAGCGGGTGTTGGTAGAAATTCGATACCAGTTTCAATCCCGCTGCCGTATAAGCGAAGCTTTTCAAGCAGCGATTCAACAATGCCCTTTGCATCGAAGATATCAACTTCCTCATCTTTGAAATGGATGGGGAGGTGTGAGCCATTTCTTGCACCGACCAGAACACCGCTTAAACAGGTAAGCTCATCGGGTAGCTCATTCTCCGGATTGGGCAGGAAAACTTTGCCAACCTCGAACAGATGCACTGACGTCTGCTGAAAATTCAGATTCCTTCTAACATTCTCAAGAAGACCGGGGATCAGCGTCGTGCGCATCACATCCTGATCCTCACTCAGTGGGTTCAGGATATCTACGTGATTTATCCGCGTATCATCTTTGGCCAGAGCTAGAGCGGCAGGATATTCACTTGAGTAGAAACTGTAATTGATGGCTTCGGAATAGCCATTGGCAGTCATATACTCACTGATCATATTCCTTTTGACTCTTGCAGGATCCTGGTCAGGATAACTGAGATTAACCTGGGGCAGGGCGATCGGGATCTCATCATAGCCGATCAGCCGGGCAACCTCTTCTACCAGATCTACCTCTCGCTCCAGATCAATACGGAAGGTTGGCGGGTTTACCCAGAGCGTATCTTCGTCTTTTTCCTTACAGCGGATTTCGATCGACTCCAATAACTCGGTTACCTGGGTAAGCGTGAGTGGAATTCCGAGCAGGTCCGAGGTCCGCGAGATTCTCAAAGTGAGGCTTTTGAGTGGTTGACGTCCCTGATAGTTATCAACGCCTCCTTCCTCTGCAGTACCACCGGCAATTTCGCACATCAGACTTACAGCGCGCTCCATGGCATTGAGGGTGCCACCGGGATCAACACCGCGCTCAAACCGATATGACGCCTCAGAAGGAAGGTTCAGTTTACGGGCAGTCTTCCGAACAGAGACAGAGTTAAAGCACGCGCTCTCAAGCAGTACATTAACGGTTTCATCTGTTACCTCGGAGTCGAGGCCGCCCATAACGCCAGCAACGGCGACCGGTCCGTTCCCATCACAGATCATCAGGGTATCGGGATCGAGTTTCCTGGTAACATTGTCCAGAGTGGTAAATTCTTTTTCGTTGTCACGCGGCGTTCGGACAATGATCTTCTGCTCAGCCAGGGTATCAAAATCAAAGGCATGTAGCGGCTGGCCATATTCCATCATCACCAGATTGGTGATGTCGACCACATTATTGATCGGTCGCTGGCCAATGGACAGGAGCCGTTTCTTCAACCACCAGGGAGAAGGGCCTATTTTTACTCCTTTGATCAGCTTCCCGGCATAGCGGGGGCAGAGTTGAGGAGACTCTACATCTACGCTGAACGATTTGCTCGTTGTCTCAAACGTGACATCGCTGAACGGGATGGTGAGCGATCTCCTGGTGATGCCGGCTATTTCGCGGGCAATGCCGATCACTGAAGCGCAATCGGGTCTGTTGGGGGTGAGATCAACCTCCACCATGGTATCTTTGAGGCCGGTGGCCTCCAGAAACGATAGACCAGATTCGATCGTGTCCGGCAGTTCCATGATACCGGTGTGCTCCTCACTCAAGCCAAGTTCCCGTTCGGAACAGAGCATGCCTTGTGATTCCACGCCCCGCACCTTCGATTTCTTAATTTTAAAATTTCCGGGCAGCACGGTTCCCGGCAAGGCGATTACCACCGCCAGGTTTTCTCGCACATTGGGGGCGCCACAGACGACCTGATAGGTCTCGTTACCGACTCCAACCTGGCAGAGTGTCAGCTTGTCTGCATTGGGATGGGGCTCGGTTGAAAGGACCCGGGCTGTTTTCAGATCAGCGAGTTCTTCGAAAAGGGCGGTAACCCCGTCAACCTCAAGTCCCAGCATGGTCAATTTTTCGGCCAGCGTTTCTGTCGAAAGACCATCGAGATTTACATATTCCTGCAACCAGTTAGTTGTAAACTTCATAGGAGATAATCCGGAACGTGTTAGAACTGAGACAGAAAACGAAGATCGTTTTCATAATAAAGCCTGATATCGTCGATGCCGTATTTCAACATGGCAATTCGCTCAACACCAAGGCCGAAGGCAAAACCGCTGTAAATTTCTGGGTCATAACCAACCATTTTAAAGACTTCGGGGTCGATCATCCCTGAACCAAGTATTTCCAGCCAGCCAGTTTTTTTACACACTCTGCAACCCTCACCATTACAGATGACACAGGCGATATCAACCTCTGCACTAGGTTCGGTGAATGGGAAAAAGCTTGGCCTGAAACGCAGGGGCAAATCCTTCCCAAAAATCTTACGGGTAAATACGGTCAAAACGCCTTTAAGATCGGCAAAAGAAACTTTTTGATCGACAAGTAATCCTTCCACCTGGTGAAACATCGGTGTATGGGTGATATCGGAGTCACACCGATACACCTTACCTGGAGCGATAACACGCAGCGGTGGCTGCTGGTTTTCCATAACTCGGGCCTGCATGGGAGAGGTATGGGTCCTGAGCAGAGTATTATCACTGATATAAAAGGTGTCGTGCATATCCCGAGCCGGATGGTGGGCTGGAATATTCAGGGCCTCGAAGTTATAATAATCGAGCTCTATTTCCGGACCTTCGGCAATGGAAAAACCCATCGACTCAAATATTCCGCAGACCTCTTCCATGATCTGGGTCACCGGGTGCAGTTTCCCTTTCTGGTGTTTTCTGCCAGGCAGGCTTAAATCCGGGTTGTCTGTGGCAGCTGTTTGTGAGGCCGGCAACAAACTTGTTTTGCGCGAGGAGTATGCTTCTTCCAGCTCTTTTTTGATACTGTTCGCACGTTGTCCCAATCGGGGGCGGTCCTCCTTGGATACCGTGCCCAACTGTTTCATGATCGCGCTGATCTGGCCGTTTCTCCCCAGGTAATTGACCCTGAAGGATTCCAGTTGCGCATCATCCGAGACAGTTTCAAGACTTGCCAATGCTTCGTCACGTAGCTGTTCTAATTCCTGCTCCATAAAGATTATTCCACGGGATCGGTTCTCGTAAAAAAAAGCATGCCGGTTACGATTAAAGCAATCGCAACCGGCATGCAGGGCTCATCAAAGTAGCGAGTAGCTATGCTTAGGCGTTTGCTTCGGCTGCGACTTTAACTACTTCGGTAAATGCGTTTGGATCTAGTATCGCCATATTGGCCAATACTTTACGATCAAGCTCGATACCCGCTTTCTTCAAACCACCCATCAACTTGCTGTAGCTGATGTCGTTTGCCTGGGCACCAGCATTGATGCGAGTGATCCACAGACGGCGAAAATCACGTTTCTTGGTTCGTCTGTCACGGTAGGCATAGGCGAGGGCGCGATCAACCGCCTCGGTGGCGGTACGGAAAAGCTTGTGTCGGCCACCTCTATAGCCTTTGGCGAGCTTCAACACACGATTTCTTCTACGGCGTGCTTTGAAACCTCTTGTTACTCTTGGCATGGTAAACTCCTTACGTATCTATCACAGGTAAAAGATGGCGGTGCGAACAACAGACCGCACCTCCTTTTACATGTATGGCAGAATCTTTTTAATTGCTTTGGCATTGGCAGGGGCAACAAGGTCAGCCTGCCTCAGGCCACGCTTTCTCTTGGTAGATTTTTTGGTCAGAATGTGACTGGAAAATGCTTTATTCCGCTTGATCTTGCCAGATCCTGTCATCTTAAAGCGTTTTGCCGCACCTCTGTTGGTTTTCATTTTTGGCATGACTATTAACTCCTTTGCACACTATAAAAAATTCCACGAATTTTTCTCAGAGACAGTGGGAGGCGTCTCAAGTCAAATCCGCAGAGGGAAACGTCTTATTTCTGCTGAGTCTTGGGGCCGACAAACATAACCATCTGGCGACCTTCCATTGAAGGGGGTTGCAAAATAACCGCATCCTCTTCAAGACTTTCAGCGATTTTGTTCATCGCTTCAAGACCGATTGTCTGAGAGTAGACAATTTCTCGTCCTCTGAAGCGCATGGTAATCTTTACCTTATTCTTCTGACCAAGAAATTTTTTGATGTTCTTGATCTTAAAGTTGAGATCGTGCTCTTCGGTTTTGGGCCGGAACTTGATCTCTTTTGTTTCTACAGTGGCCTGCTTTTTCTTGGCCTCCTGCATTTTCTTCTTTTGTTCGTATCGATACTTGTCGTAGTTCATTATCCTGCAGACCGGTGGGTCGGCAGTTGCTGATACTTCGACTAAATCAAGGCCTTCATCGTACGCTTTCTCAAGGGCGTCAGCCGAGGAAAGAATGCCAAGCTGTTCACCCTCTGAGCCGATCAGTCTTACCCGCGGGTGTCGAACGGCTTCATTGATAACCGCTTTTTCCTCTCTTTGAACCGGTGCGCCTCTTCCTCTCCTTTTAATATCGGACCTCCTTTACACTACGAACATGGTTTGATAGTTTAAACCGAAACTATATACCTGATAATTTCAATCAATACAATAAAACTATTCAATTACCTCGCTGATCGCGACATTCCTGGTCAATTTTCTCGATAAATTCCTCGATACTCATAGGTGGAAGGTTCTTGCCATCACGCATTCTTACGGTGACAGTACCGCTTTCCTTCTCCTTTTCTCCAACGATGAGCATGTAGGGAATTTTGTTGACCTGCGCTTCGCGAATTTTGTAATTGAGCTTCTCGTTGCGGAGATCTTTTTCAATTCGTACTCCACCTTTGCGCAGTTCATCGTAGACTTTTTCGCAGTATTCTGCCTGATCATCGGTGATATTGAGTATGCGTGCCTGGGTTGGGGCAAACCAGATTGGAAAGGCACCGGCATAATGCTCGATCAATACGCCAATGAATCGTTCCAGAGAACCCATAAGCGCCCGATGGATCATAATGGGTCGGTGTTCCTTGTTGTCCGCGCCGATGTAATTGACGTCAAAGCGTTCCGGCAGATTAAAATCGACCTGGATGGTAGAACATTGCCATGATCGACCGAGCTGATCTTTAATCTTGATATCGATCTTCGGTCCGTAGAACACTCCTTCGCCGGGATCAATATCATACCCCAGCCCTTTCTTCTCAAGGGCCTGCTTGAGGGCGTTTGTGGATTGTTCCCAGTGGTCATCGGTACCAACAGATTTTTCAGGTCTGGTTGAAAGATAAATATCATACTCCGAGAATCCGAAGGTCTTTAGAATGTGCAGGTTGAGATCAAGGATATTGAAAATTTCCTCTTCGAGCTGATCCTCGCGACAGAAGATGTGTGCATCATCCTGGGTGAAGCCACGAACCCGGAGCAGTCCATGAAGCGCACCGGCACGCTCGTACCGGTAGACGGTACCCAATTCAGCCCACCTGATGGGAAACTCGCGATAACTTCGTTTATTGGAATTATAGACCCCAATATGAAACGGGCAGTTCATTGGCTTTAACTGGTACTTTACCTCATCGATTTCCATGGAGGCGTACATGTTCTCCGAATAGAAATCGAGATGACCGGAGGTCTTCCATAGATCCTGCCGGGCAATATGCGGGGTGTAAAGCAACTCGTAACCGTGGCGATAATGCTCATCCTTCCAGTAGTCCTCGATCAGCCTTCTAAGCTGTGAACCTTTGGGCTGCCAGAGGATCAGGCCGGGGCCGATTTCATCCTGGGTGGTAAAGAGCTGGAGTTCTTTCCCAAGTTTGCGGTGGTCCCTTTTTTTGGCCTCTTCCAACTGGTTCAGGTATTTCTTCAACTCCTTCTTGTCGAAGAAAACAGTACCATAGATCCTTTGTAGCACGTCTTTGTTTTCGTCTCCGCGCCAATAGGCACCGGCCACTCGAAGCAGTTTGAAATCTTTGATAAACGAGGTGTTCGGCAGGTGAGGGCCACGGCAGAGATCGACAAATGGACCCTGCTGATAGATTGAGATCGTCTCGTCCTCGAGTTCTTCGAGCAGTTCGACCTTGTATTTTTCGCCCTGGGCGTTGAATGTTTCAATTGCTTCGAGACGATTGATGGTCGACCTGGTGAACGGCAGGGCAGCCCGAGAGATCTCGGTCATTTTTTCTTCGATCTTCTCAAAATCATCGGGGCTGAACGGCTCGTCCCGGTAAAAATCGTAGTAGAAACCATTTTCAATGGCAGGTCCGATAGCTACTTTAACATCATCACCGAACAGCTCGCGTACCGCCTGTGCCATAACATGGGCGGTGGAGTGTCTCAGTATTTCAAGCGCTTCGTCTGAGCCGATCTGAATCGGTGAGATAGTGGTATCCTCAGTGAGTTCGGTATCAAGGTCCACCTGCATCTCATTAATGGTAGCAGCGACACACCGCTTTCTCTGCTTGCCGGAAAGCAACTCTGCAAGTGCGCCGGCGACCGTGGTTGGTGACGGTACGGATACCGGATCCCCTTCTGGTAATCTTACGGATATCTCAGTCATAGCAGTAGCCATAGAATAGTAAAGGCTAAAGAATAAACGGCTGTCGAGTCCGCTCTTCCTTTAGCCTTTATTTAATTGGTAGGCGCGGGCGGGATTGAACCGCCGACATCTACCACGTCAAGGTAGCGCTCTCCCACTGAGCTACGCGCCTGTCATATAATATTTTATATACATTTTTCAATACGCTGGGGACGTATTGTGCCACTTCTCTCTCATACCTGAGGGCGGAAGAAAATTCGACTTTCACAAGTATACTTACGAATCGCCGAACGGGCAAGTATAAAACCCGTTTCAATTACCAGTAAACAAAGGTTATGTCAAGCCAAAATCACGCTCATCACCGGGGTGTTCAGGAGGCGTTTTCACGACTTGAGATTGCCCGGGCCAGGGTGTATTTATCCGCATGCTTGATATCCATCCCCATCGGTATGCCACAAGCCAGCCGGGTGAGTTTTACCGGCAGGCCGTGAATCTTGTCGATCAGAAACGAAGCCGTTGCCTCACCGGGAACGGTAGAACTGGTGGCTATCAATATCTCTTTGATGGTGCCGGATTTGATCCGGGCTATTAATTCTCTGACTTTGAGCTCATCTGGCCCAATACCATCAATGGGTGAGAGTACCCCGTGTAAAATATGGTAATGCCCGCGATAAGAATCAGTTTTTTCAATGGCCAGCAGGTCACCCGGCTGTTCAACGACACATACCATTGAGCCGTCTCGTTTCGGATCTGCGCAAATCGCACAGGGATCGTCTTCCGAGAAGGTCAGGCAGATTGAACAGAGTTGGATGGAACGATGCAATTCAGAGAGTGCCTCTGCCATCTCCAGCGCATCCGAGGGTTTTCTTCTAAGCAGGTTGAGGGCCAGCCTGGTGGCGGTTTTGGCACCAATTCCAGGAAGTGAGGAAAAACTGTTTATCAGCCGCTCAAGTGCCGGTGGAACAATATGCAGGCTCATTTAAAACCTAAAAGAGATTGCCGAGGCCGGGAATCTGAAGACCACCGGTAAGACCCTGCATTTCCTGTTTCGTTAGTTCTCGAGCACGTCGAACCGCATCATTGGTCGCCGCGGTAACCAAATCCTGGAGCATTGCTTTCTCTGGCAGAGAAATCAGTTCGTCTTCAATTTCAACGCGAAGAATGTCACCTTTCCCGTTGGCGGTAACGGTAACCATACCACCACCTGCTGTGCCGGTAATATTCTTTTTGGCCAGATCATCCTGGATGGAAGCCATTTTTTCCTGCATTTCCCGTGCTTGCTGCATAAGGGCGTTAATATCCATTCCTGTTCCCTTGGTAAGTGTTGAATTATCTGCTTCGTGGTCCGATTCTTACATCACCGACCTGACCCCCGAAAATTTCTTCGGTCATCCTGACGATGGGATGATTAGCCAGTTTCTGGCGCTGCTTTTTAGGGCCTTCTGAGGCTTTCATGTCCGGATCATCGGTTTCCACTGGAGTGATGAAGTGGATTATGTATTCCTTCTGGAAAAAATCAAGGACGTATTCGGTAAGGGTCTTTCTGTTTTCCACCGTTTTCAACAACGTACAATCTGCGCTATCATCAAATTCAAGTTGCAGTTCCTGACCTTCCTCACGGTGGCTGGAGGCTTGTTGGAGATTCTGGGCCATCCACGGTTTGCGATCTTTGACATAGGCAATAAAATCCAACCAATCCTTACGGATCTGTCGGGTTTGCTGGGGTTCTTGAACCAGTGGCTCTTCATTGCTTGACTCCACAGGTTCGGGATGATCGACAATCGCTGGTTCGCTTAGGGGTGGCGGTGGAGATGGTGGCTCTTCCCAGGGTGGCACCGAATCGTCAGAAAGGGATTGTGGTTCTTCCGGTGGTGGCGCGATTTCAGTAGGGACCTCTTCAACTGGTTCAGCTACCGGCTCAATGGCCGGTTCAACGGGGGGAGATTTTTTTTTTTGCTCACCCTCCGGTGGTGAAACAGCCTCCAATTGGGAGCCGGCCGGGAGCATCGCACTGTTCTCGCTGAGCGATGCCACCTTACTCAGCAAGGTTGTCACATCTACCACGTTGTCAGTCTCAATAACCGAGAGAAACGTTGTTTCGAGAAGCAACCGTGGCTGAGCTGAAAATCTGATCTTTTCCGCACTGCTCATCAACAGCTTCAATTTAAGATGGATGGTTTCTGAGGTGTGGGCTCCTGCAAGCTCTTTAAGGGATTGAACGTCTTCGGCAGGCAGGTCCAGCAGCTCTTCACCACCCTCGATCTTAATCAGCAGCAGGGCGCGAAAATATTCGAGCAGGTCGCCCAGGAAACGTTTGGTGTCAGCGCCGAATTTAAATACCTCATCAAGACTTTGCAGGGCAAGTGTCGGGTTGGACTCCAGCAAAGCGCTGGCGATATTGTGCAAAATATCTCGACTGACTAATCCCAGAACTTCCACCACATCTTCGGCAGAAATATCTTTATCCTCATAGGAAAAGACCTTGTCTAACAAGGAGAGCCCATCACGGACGGAACCTTCTGCCTCTCTGACAATGAGCGATAGTGCTCGAGCATCGATCTTGATGTTTTCAGATTCAGCAAGTTTGCTGAAGTGGCGGGTAAGTTCTTCAGACGTGACCCGTTGGAGCTCATATCGCTGACAGCGTGAAAGGATGGTAATGGGGATCTTTTGCAGTTCCGTGGTAGCGAACATGAAGTAAACATGCGCAGGCGGCTCTTCCAAAGTTTTGAGCAATGCATTGAAGGCTTCCGTGGTAAGCATATGAACTTCATCAATGATTACTATTTTGTAGGGCGAACTGGTTGGCAGGTATTTGATTTTTTCCTTGAGTTCGCGAACTTCCTGTATGCCACGATTAGAAGCACCATCGATCTCAAACAGGTCAAGCGAGGCACCATTGGTGATCTGCTGACAGGAGAGACATTCATTGCACGGCTCGGACGCCGGGCCATTGGCACAATTCAGGGCTTTGGCCATAATTCTGGCAAGTGTTGTTTTGCCAACACCACGTACACCGGAAAACAGTATGGCATGGGCCACCCTGTCCTTCTGCAGGCTGTTCTGGAGGGTCTTTACAACCGGTCCCTGACCGACCACCTCACTGAAGCGCTGGGGTCTGGCTTTTCTGGCGAGAACAAGATAGGACATGAATTCAGGGCGATGATTGCGTGTTTAGGACTGCTGAAAAAATGATAGCCGGGCACCCCTGCGGCACACAAAGGGATTCACTACCGTTGCTTCCTCCCGGACCTGGCGGGGTTCGTGATTCTTTGTTGCGCAGGACCCGGCTATCAAACCGAAACCTCTATATTGTGATCAGCAGATAAGGCACAACTGATCTGTGATCTGATCTGTTTACTTCGAAAAACAAGCCGGACTTATACACATTTTGTTATGCAGCGTCAAGATAATCCGGCTTTCCTACGTTCTCTCTTTGCTGTGAAATATAACAGGCCCTGCAGATAATTCAATGATGGCGGAGAGGGTGAGATTCGAACTCACGGTACTCTCGTACACACGCGTTCCAGGCGTGCACCTTAAGCCACTCGGTCACCTCTCCGTATCTGGTTTTTCAGCAGGGTGTATGTAATAAACGTTCATGCTTATTTTATCAATCAAAAAGTGTTTTGGCTGCAAAAAAACAGAACTACACGATGATCCTCAGACCCCGGATTGGTTTTTTCGCTTTGCCCGAAAGAATTTTTTTAACAAATCGCCACATTCCTGCTCAAATAATCCACCTTCGATGATCAATTGATGATTGAGCAACCCATCACTACCAATACGATATTTTGAAACAGCTGCCCCGGTTTTCGGATCAAACGCACCAAAAACCAGTCGTTTGATTCTTGACTGGATAATTGCGCCCATACACATAATACACGGTTCAAGCGTCACATAGAGGGTGGCCCCGACCAAGCGGTAGTTGCCCAGAGCCGCCGCAGCTTCACGAAGGACGATGATTTCGGCATGGGCCGTGGGGTCGCTCTGCGAAATTGGGTAATTACCAGAGGCGGCGGTAACTACTCCATCGAGATCGAGTACGGCTCCTACCGGAACTTCACCTGATAACGAAGAGTTACGTGCCTCGTCTATGGCAAGGCTCATTCGCAATTTATCTGTTTCGGTGAAAAAGTTATTCATTTCAGTATGTTATATTAATTACAACGGAGGTCTTTAGTAACGTAATATCGGTAAATGTAGAATTTTGTTTGCATTTTTTTTTTTGCTGCCGTATAAGAAAACCTGGGGGAATTACAATTACGAAATAACAGATACGGTGTTGTAATGCCAGGAAGACATGTAATCTTAATGTACGATTCCTGTTCAGGTAGTGCCGAATTAATCGGCAACACTTTACGTGAGTATTGTCTCATCACTATTAAGAACAGTGAGGAGGAATTTCAAGCGGAGATGAACTCGCGTCAGTACGACCTTGTCCTTCTGGGGATTGATGATGTCAAAGGGCCTCGGATGCAGTTATTGGAAGCGGTCCAAAAAAAGAGTCCTTATACCCCGGTTGTAATAACCAGTGCCAATGAAAAGGCAGAACTTGTCGTAAAAGCAATGAATACCGGGGCGTGCGATTTTCTCGTCCACCCGGTCTCACGAGAACGAATAACCATGGCGGTCGAGCGGGCTATAGAGTTACGCAATCAGAGACACGAGATCGATTACCTCCGACATCGACAGGATGTGGTGTACGATTTTAAAGAAGTGATTGCCAATTCCGTTCGGATGAAAGCGGTTTTAAAAACCCTCAAGAAGTTCGCCGGCACTGATTCCACCATCCTGATAACCGGTGATACCGGTACCGGTAAGAGCTTTTTGTCCGGTACGGTGCATTTCAACTCGCCACGCAAGAAAAAGCCCTTTGTGAAAATCAATTGTGCGAACATCCCTGAGGATCTTTTGGAGTCAGAGCTGTTCGGCCATGAAAAGGGTGCATTTACCAGCGCTGATAAACAACGGATTGGACGCTTCGAGCAGGCCAGCGGTGGCACCATATTCCTGGATGAAATCGGTGAGATCAGTCTGGGGCTGCAATCGAAATTGCTGAGGGTCCTTGAGGAAAAATCGTTTGAGCGGGTCGGTGGTAATAAAACAATCTATGCTGATATCAGGATTATTGCCGCGACCAACAAAGATCTGGTCAGACAGGTAGAGGAAGGAAAATTTCGTGAGGATCTGTATTACCGAATCAATGTCTTACCGGTCGCACTCCCGCCACTGCGTTCCAGACAGGAATGTATCATGCCGCTGGCGCTGCGCTTGCTCAACCGGTATTGCAAATCTGTCAGTCGGGTGATTCGTGGTTTCAGTGATGAAGCGCGTGAGGCTATTCTGGGTTACGACTGGCCGGGCAATATCAGACAATTGGCCAATACGATAGAACGTGCCGTTATCCTGGAAGAAGAAGACCACATCCAGGTTGGCAACCTGGCCCTGCCGCCACGACGAAATAACCAGACCCAGCCGGGCACGTTGGCCACAGTCGAAAAGCGACGCTCCAGTGACAGGCTCCGGAGTGATCAGGATGCCTCGCTTGCCGGCCATGAAAAAGAATTGATTCTGCGCGCGCTTGAGGAGTGTCTTTGGGTACAGAAAAGTGCCGCCAACAAGCTGGGGATCAGTCCGCGGGCTTTGAACTACAAGATAAAGAAGTGGGGAATTACCCATCCGCACTGGCGGAGAAATAAGTAACCGGACACACTGCACCGCAAATAGCTGCGTTGCTGTATGGTTGCCCGGTGCTCGTCATCTAGCCCATCTGTTCAACTTCCTGCAGCATCTCATCAATAACGTCCAGCCCCTGGAGCCAGAATGATTGATCATTGAGATCGATACCAAACGGTTCGAGCAGTCGATAGGGCGTATCTGAACCTCCGGCATTGAGCAGTGCCAGATATTTTTCGGTAAAATCGCTGCCTGATTTTTTGTAGATGCCATACAGGGCCAGCACCAGCAGTTCGCCGAAGGCATAAGAGTAGACATATCCCGGTGTGGAGAGGAAATGGGGGATATAACTCCACCATGTTCGGTAATCATCCCTGAGTTCAACCGAATCCCCAAACATCTCCTGCTGAGTCTCAAGCCAGTAATCGCCAAGTTTATCTGCGCTTAATTCACCGTGGGTACGTCTGCCCTGATGCATTCGTTGTTCAAAACGATTCATGGCGACCTGCCTGAAAACGGTGGCAAAAATCGACTCGAGTTTCTGGCAGATAAACGCCCGTTTTTCAGCGGGGTCGGTAAGTGCTTCAAGTTGTGACTTGAAGATCAGGAGTTCGGCGAAAACCGAAGCCGTTTCAGCAAGGACCAGTGGCGTATCACTATTATAATACCCCTTTCTGGAAGCCAGAACCTGGTGCACCCCATGGCCGAGCTCATGGGCGACGGTGGATACGTCTCGCAGCGTGCCGGTGTAATTAACCATGACATACGGGTGGACATCGGGCACACAGGGGTGAGCAAATGCACCACCGCGTTTACCTTGCCTGACCGGGGCGTGAATCCATGATTTACTAAAAAATTTCTCTGCGATATTGCCCATCTCTTCGCTGAAATCGCTGAAGGAATCCAGCACCATTCTGCGGCAGTCCCGCCACGGTATGGTTTCTGAAGGGAGACTGGGCAGTGGTGCGTAGCGGTCATAGTCGCAGAGCGAGTCGAGCCCGAGCAGTCCTTTTTTCAGATGGTAGTAACGATTAACAATATCGTAACGGGAGACAACCGATTCAATCAGCGTGGTGACGGTTTCATCACTGATCTGATTGTCGAGATTCATCGAACTGACCCATTCCTGATGATTTCTGAGGCGATCAGAAATCATCTTTTCGGCCGCCAGGGTGTTATAGATATGACAGAGAATATGAGACTGGCTTTTAAGCCCTTCGGTCAGATCCGCTGCCGCCTGTTTTCTCAGCACTCGTTCCGGTCGATACAGATCACTCAGCACTTCCTCTTCTGTCCGGCCTTGTTCGCCAAATCGAAGATTACCAATCACCTTTTCAAAAAGAGTCGTCCAGCTTTTCCTGCCAACACTTTTCAGCTCCAACAGCAAACGCTCTTCCATCTCTTCGAGCTGGTGCGGACGATACCTTCTCATTGAGTCCAGATAGTGATGGTAGGGCTGGATTTGTTCTGTAGTAAGCAGTTGCTCGGCAATGGATTCATCCAACCGGTTCCACTCCAGCTCGAAAAAAACCGTATCCTTGTTGCATTGATTGGCGATCTCGATGATCCGCTGGTAGAGTGCTCCGGCTTTGTCGTCACTCACCTGGGTGGTGAAGTTGAGAAATCCGAACGTCGCCAGGCTGCCGATTCGAGAATCGAGTGTTTCCAACCGTTTAATCAGTCGAGATAATTGAGTGGCGGACAGGGTTGCAACACTTCCCTTAAAATCGCGATTGATTGCCGCAGCTTCATTTTTACACCAGGCGATGTCAGATTCCAGTTCGGGAGCATCGATACTCTGGTAGAGGTCGGTGAGATTCCAGATAACCTGATCAGTTCCTAATTGCTGATTAAGTGATCCTTTTTCTGCCATGTCAATTCCCCAGGAGTTCGCGGATGAATGGTCCAACCTTATCGCTGCCTTCCTGATCCACCAGCGTAATGGTACGAGAGCCAACCACCGCCATGTCTGCCTTACCGGTGATTTCCTGCACATCGTTACGACTCTGAATCCCAAAACCAACTGCCAGTGGCTTTGTGGTAGCCTGCCGACAACGTGCCAGGTAGGCGAAAAAATCGGCACCAAACTCTGATTGCTTGCCCGTTACCCCTTTGCGGGCCGTACAATAGATGAAACCGGCTCCATATTTATCGAGTTCCTGCATTCGCTGATCACTGGTTGTTGGTGCGTAAATCAGGATCGGGGCAACATTTTGTGCACGCGCCTTTTCGGCAAAATTATCACCTTCCTCGGGCGGCAGATCAGGAATAATGAGTCCGGCAATCCCACTGTCTGCGGCCTTGCTGATAAACTCCACTTCTCCATATTTAAAAACAATATTGAAATAGGTCATATAGAGAAAGGGGATGCTATAGGTTCGAACCATCTCTGCACCGAACTCAAGACACTCTTTAATGGTCGTGCCACCGCTGATGCTGTCCTGGTTGGCCTTTAATATGACCGGGCCGTCAGCCATCGGTTCGGAAAAGGGGATCTGCAGTTCAATACAGTCAACACCATTGTCGACCATCTGTTTAATGACTTCACGATTGGTGTCAAATGATGGGTAGCCAAGTACAATATGGGTCATCAGCAGGATTTCCTTCTGCTGTTTTCTTTCCTTGAGATACGCTTCTAATTGCATGTTATTACCTTGTAATTCGAGTTTTCCTCATGAGCTGCTATAGGTTTTGCCACGCTCGATTATAAATTCTTTCCACGACGGGTCATCGAAGGCATTGGCAATGGTGAAGATGTCCTTGTCTCCGCGTCCTGACATGTTGATGATGATTGCATCCTTGGTATCCATTGTCGGTGCTTCCTTGAATGCCTGGACAAAGGCATGGGCCGATTCCAGCGCCGGGATGATTCCTTCTTTTTTCATCGTCAGGTCCAGGGCCTCCATCACTTCGTCATCGGTTGCCGCTTCAAATCTAACCAGACCCTGGTCGTTGAGATCTGATAAGATTGGTGAGACGCCTACATAGTCAAGCCCGGCCGATACTGAATGGGTATGACGCATCTGCCCATCGTCGTTTTGCAGAAACATGGTTTTGTAACCCTGTGCCACCCCGGGTGAGGCATCAACACCGCACAACCTGGCCGCATGTTTACCTGTCTCCAGACCATAACCGCCGGCTTCAACACCGACCAGGTCGGTTTGGTCTTCTTTGAGGAAGCGGCCAAAAATTCCCATGGCGTTGGAGCCGCCACCGACGCAGGCATAAATCCGCTTCGGCAGGCTGCCATGTTGGGTAACGATCTGCTCTGCCGCCTCACCGCCGATAATGGACTGAAACCAGGAGACCATTTCCGGAAATGGTGACGGACCACATGCCGTACCAAACACATAGTGGGTTGTGTCCATATTGCTTACCCAGTCGCGAAATGCTTCATTGATGGCATCCTTTAAGGTTTTGGAACCATCCTGGACCGGCACGACGGTCGCACCCATCTTCTCCATCCAGAAAACATTGGGACGCTGTCGCATCACGTCTTCTTCACCCATGTAAATGGTACATTCAAAGCCAAATTTAGCCGCCATGGTGGCCGTGGCAACACCGTGCTGCCCGGCGCCGGTTTCGGCAATGACCCGGGTTTTGCCCATTCGTTTCACCAGTAACCCTTGGCCCATCACGTTGTTTGCCTTGTGAGCACCAGTGTGGTTCAGATCTTCACGTTTGATGTAGATCTGGGCACCGCCAAAATGTTTCGACAAATTTTCTGCGTGGGTCAACGGGGTCGGGCGGCATGAGTAGGTGGACATCAGCTCGAGGTATTCCTGCCAGAATGATTCATCATTTCGGGCTGCCTGATAGGCCTTTTCAAGCTCTTCAAACGTCTGGTGCAACACTTCGGGTATAAATTTTCCACCCCATCTGCCGTAATATCCCTTCTTACTCATCGAAAACTCCAAACTATCTATAAAATTTTTACGGTTATGATCCGATACGAATATTCAGTTAGAACCAGGAACGCTACTGGTTAGTTGGTATCGTGTTCCCTGGAGGTATTGTTTGTGAAAGAAGACGAGGATTGTCTAATCCCAAAGCTAAGACCAAGGAGAGAACCATGATAATCGAAGAAACGGCTCCTGCACAACCTGAAATTACCAGTGGAAGAGTTTTTACCTTCCCTGTCGGTATTCCCGGGTTTGAAGAGTACACCAAGTTCTGTGTCTATCACAAAGAGGAAAACGGGGTGTATGCCTGGTGGCTCGAGTCTATTGCAGAACCAACTATTACCTTTACGCTGGTGGACCCGACCGTATACGATCTGCATTATGAACTTCGTCTGAGCGATGAAGAGCAGCAAATTCTCCAGGCCGACAATGCGGAAACCTGTGCCGTGTTCATGATGTTGAGTAAAAAAGATGAAGATGGCTCCGGTTCTACCAAGCTCAGTGCCAACATTGCCGGTCCTCTGGTGATTAACCTCGAAAGCCAAATGGGCATGCAGAAAGTCATTACCGGTAATAGCGGTAGTGTATCGGTGATCGAGAATTAAACAACTTTGCAGATTTTGTTTTAGCCGTTAGTCGGAGAGCTCCTGTCGACAGACGGCAGCAAAATCTTCCGGGTAGTGGCCGTTGATGAAGCGATATTGCGTTTCACTGAATGCCCCGGGTGATTGGGGAAGCTTGGGCATCAGGCAGTATATCAGCGGCTGATGCGTCTCTGTTGACTGTAGTTGTTTGGAAAATTCGATAGAAGTCACCATCCGTGCCCCCCTGCGAGCCAGGCATTTCTGGGCCAGCAGCAGTCCATGGTCAATTGACTGACGGGTTCGCTCATCGGTTTCGAGGATGTTGCCGGGCCAGAAATCGTCCTTCTGCTTGGTCATCAGTTGAACTTCCCATTGCGATGTTTGTGCTTTTGGCACAAAGAGAATGACCTGATCATCCTCCCAGATAATCAGACTTGAGGAGAGATCGTTCCGACTATCCATCCGTTTGTTCGCGCGGATCGCCCGATAGTAATCGGTGAAAAAATCCTGCCCATGCAGGGAGCGATATTCGTCCAAACAGTCTGTTATCATCATCCCGCATGAAAATGGTGTGAATGTTCGTTTGCATTCGGTCTGCCCATCAGTAAAAGTCCTGACGGTCGGTGGGATCAGTGCATATTGCTGATGAATCTGCTGATGTGAGGCATGAAGGCGATAGCCGGACGGGGCGAAATCAAATCCGAAGTTCCAGCCCCAGAGCGTGGCGCTGGCATCAATGGCGGTGAAATCCGGATGGGCGATAATTTCTTTGCGCAGCAACTCTAGTGTTGCCTGATTCAGTTTCTCGACCGCTATGGTCAGGCCAAGCATTTCTGCCAGCCTGACATAGGTTCGCTGGTAGTAAAGATAACGCAGCCCACTCATATCATTACCGGACAATGTCTCAATCCCATAGCGTATCGCATCATCGGCCATATTGGCGGCATAATGGCCACCGCCGATATAGGAATTTCTCCTGAGATATTCATAGACGTGGGTTTTCTCATCATGGTAGTCACCGACAATCTCACTGACTCCCTGGGCGCCCGGTTTGATGACCATGATGATTTTGTAGTGATCGGGCAGGGCCGGGTTATTGGCAACCGCTTCGTAAAGATCATGATCGGTGATCTGTGGTTTCTGGTTGCCGTGTACATCACTCTGATACGCCAGCCCTGTAACGGTGCCGTTTCCATCAACGATGAAGCGGCAACTGAGTTCGGCAAGCTGGATCAGGTCCTGCGGGTCGGTGGATGTTGTTGCAAGACTGAGGAGCAGTGGTCGAGGCAGTTTACTTATGAGCTTAGAGGAAAGTCCGTTATCCCGGGAAAAATTGGAGAATGAAACCTCAGCAGGGGGGTGCAATCTTATGCGTTGATAATCCTCAGCTGCCCGGTCAGCCCAACCTTTGCCAATAAACGTGGTACCCCTGAAGGGAAAAGGATTGGGCACCTCATAAATCCAGTCTGCTTCTGGAACGTCGATATCACTGGCGGGATAGTTGATACGATTGTCTACCGGAGCGTCCGCTTCAGTTTTACCAAGTTCCTCTAACTTCGTTCTGCTTCTCAGGTTTTTAACCTGGTAGGAAGGCTGATGAAGTCCATAGCAAAAGTTCCCTTCCGGGGTTATTGACGTCCTCATGATAAAATCATCCTGATGGCTGTTATTTCTTTTTCCAGATTATTAAAGCCTGCTGGTACACATCCGAGCGTGACAACCCTAGATCCTGGGCAATTTTTCGGCAGGCATCTTTCATCGAATACTCCTGACGTTCATAATACCAGGTCAGGATCTCTTCGAGATTCTCGCCTTCGGGTTCGGCAACTGAGCCCGGGTGAATGATCACCACCAGTTCACCCCTGATTTTCTCCTGATCAATACCATCCGCAAGACTTTTTAGACTCGTATCTTCAAGTTCTTCATATTTTTTGGTGAGTTCTCGTGCCCAGAAGACTCTTCGATCCCCAAAAGTTTCCAGCGCACTGGCGATAAACTTTTTGATCCGGTGGGGGGACTCGTAAAAAACCAGCGGCAGTGGAAATGAAACATAGGATTTGAGGAATCGTTTCCGCTGGGCGTCTTTTGGTGGCGCAAAACCGAGAAATAAAAAGCCACTCTCTTCGATGCCTGCACAGCTCATTGCTGTTGTTACTGCAGAGGGACCGGGGATCGGGATAATTTCGATCTGTTGTTTACGTGCCTCGCCCACAAGTATCGCCCCGGGGTCTGAGATGGCAGGAGTTCCGGCATCACTTACCAGGGCAACATGCTGACCTTCTTTGAGTAACGAAATGATCTCCTGGGACCGTTCGAATTCTTTTTCCCGATAACAACTGATCAATCGAGTGGAAATATCAAAGTGCGTCAGGAGCTTCCGGGTGTGGCGTGTATCCTCGGCAGCAATCACATCAACCTGTTTCAGAGTATCGATTGCTCTGAACGTCATATCAGCCAGATTACCGATGGGAGTGGCGACAATATAGAGAGTACCGGTCATAGTTCTGATGAGTGTTAGTGTTTGGAATCATGGTTGCGATACCAGACCATTATGGACAATCAATTTCAAAAGCACCACTTATTTTTGATTGCACGAAATGGTCATTGTTTTAATATATGAGCAGATATTCATATAAGGAGGCGCGATGAATCAAGATCGGTGTGAACGGAGAATGATCCATCAGGATTGGGTAGAAGAAGCACGGGAAATCCTTCCGAATGCACATGTTATTAAGCAGATGGTAGATATGCTGAAGGCAATTGCTGACCCGGGAAGGTTGCAGATTTTGATGGCGCTCAACGTCCGGGAGATGTGTGTGTGTGACCTTGCTGCCTTGCTTGGCGTGAGCGAATCCGCGGCTTCGCACCAGATGCGTTTGCTGCGTCACATGAATCTGGTGCAAAATCGAAGGGAAGGGCAGATGCTCTATTATCGCCTGATCGATGAACATGTAATGGAAATGATTGAAGTGGCAGAAAATCATGTCGCTGAATTAGCAGTAAGTGAATAATTATGGAATTGCTCGTTGAAGTCGCCAGAGAAACGATGGCAATATTGCTTGACTCCTCTGCTTATATACTATTGGGAATTTTGGCTGCGGGATTCATAAAGGTGTATGTAAATAAGGATTTTATAGCCAGACATCTCAGTGACGGCAAGTATCGTTCTGTTATCAAGGCCTCCCTATTCGGGGTACCGTTGCCGCTCTGATCATGTGGTGTGCTGCCGGCGGCAGCGTCGTTTAAAAAGCAGGGTGCCAACCGGGGTGCGGTTGCGTCCTTTCTGGTTTCAACCCCGGAATCTGGTATTGACTCCATAGCCATTACCTATGCCTTGCTCGATCCGATTCTCACCGTCGTCAGACCAATTTCGGCTTTTATTACCGGTATTTCTGCTGGTATCTTGGAAAATCTTTTCACCTATCGAGATCACAAAATCGAAAGAATTCCTGCCCAGCCCACTGTTTCACTACAATCCTCAATACTCCCTTTGTCACAATCAGTCTCACCGCAGCCGGAGATAAAACGAGTCAGTAAGCTGCAGGAGGGGTTTCGCTATGCAGTTGATGACATTTGGGGAGATATCGTTTTCTGGTTTTTCGCCGGACTCCTCGTGGCTGGATTTATTACGGTTTTTATTCCCGATGATCTCTCGCGGCTGGTTTTGGGAGGGGGGCTGGTCTCGATGCTCTCTATGCTGATTGTCGGAATGCCGGTCTATATCTGTGCCACGGCATCGACCCCGATTGCTGCAGCACTCCTGCTTAAAGGCGCAAGCCCCGGTGCGGTTCTGGTGTTCCTGCTGGCCGGACCGGCCACCAACCTGACCTCGCTCTCAGTTTTGATATCCATTCTTGGTAAAGCAGGGACGATCAGATACCTTCTGGTCATTGCATTTTCCACGATTCTGCTCGGCTTAGGTGTCGATCAGCTATACAGCTGGTTTGATATCTCTGCCCAGGCCGTCGTCCAGGAAGTACGGGAAACCATCCCTGACTGGCTTAAACAGACATCGGCTGCTATTGTGGTGGTCCTTTCTTTGTATCATGTGTGGAAATGGCTGAAAGGGGACCCGAGCAGCGCTTCAACTAATTGTGTTTCGCCCTTTCCGGTAAAACAAATGATAAAAAAAGATCCACCGGACAGATCCCGTAATCATTGAGTTCTGTACCCGCTCTTACTGCCCGCCTGGTTCGACTGGAAATTGCAAGTTTTCGCCAAACGTGATATCTGGTGTGTAAGAGATGCAGGGTACCGTATTACTATTTTTTAAAGGAATGGTTCATGAATAAACATGTGGGTATTTTGACTGCGGGTGGTGACAGTCCTGGATTAAATGCAGCGATCCGGGCCATTGGTAAATCGGCAATGGATACGGGTAGAATGGAGATCGTTGGATTCAGGGATGGTTTTCGCGGGCTCATGGAAAACCGGGTCATGCGACTTGATCGCTCCATGCTCTCATCAATTATGACCCTCGGCGGAACCATTTTGGGTACCAGTCGGGATAAACCGCATAAAATGCCCGTTGGTGGCGAGCTCATGGATATGACCGAAGTGATTTGCGACAATTACTATCGGCATAATCTCGACGCGCTCATTTGCATCGGGGGTGGTGGCACTCAGAAAAACGCCTATCGTTTAGCCCAAAAGGGCCTTAATATTCTCACGCTGCCGAAAACAATTGACAATGATGTCGCCGGAACGGATATGACGTTTGGATTTGATACCGCCATGGAAATTGCGACCGAAGCCATCGATCGTCTGCATTCCACAGCACATAGCCATCATCGGATCATCGTCGTGGAGGTAATGGGGCATAATGCCGGTTGGCTCGCACTTGGTGCCGGGGTTGCCAGCGGCTCCGATGTGATCCTGATACCAGAAATACCGTACGAAGCCAAGAAAGTTGCCAAAGCGATTCGTACACGGAAACAGCGAGGGACCAATTTCAGTATTGTGGTGGTTGCTGAAGGTGCCCTTTCCGTTGATGAAAAGAAAAAGCTCGATAAAATTCGCAAGGAAAAGTTAAAAGCCAAAGAAAAAGGGAGTAGTAAAGATAGGAAAAAATCCCAGGATGCCTATCAGAAATTTAATCGTTCAAGGTCCACTCACACCCTCAAACTGGCCGAGCAACTTGAGGAGATGACTGGACTCGAAGCCCGGCTCACTATTCTGGGGCATCTGCAAAGAGGTGGCACACCCTCGGCGACAGATCGTGTTCTGGCAACCCAATTGGGAAGTGCCTGTGTTGATTTTATCGAACAGGGCGTATCCGGAGCGATGGTAGCCATGAGAGAGGACAATATCGTAGCCGTACCGCTCGAGGAAATCGTTGGCCAAAGAAAAATGGTCCCGCTTGATCATAGTTGGATCGCAAGTGCCCGTAGTGTCGGGACATGTCTGGGAGACTAGTTTCTTTTTCGCTCATTTTGACGCTCAAATGAAATCGTGATTGCGGTCAAATATGAAAAAAAAGAAAACAGTGGCATCATTGTTTCTTTTCCTTTAATTTGGTTAGCAGTGGCGTTGCAACCTGCCGACCTGATATGCCACCTGTGTAGTTAAACCTAAGTTATTACGAGTATCTGTAAGGTTTTTGTTCTAAAAACGTATACCCATGTGGGTAGTCTCTAAACAAATACGAGTAAGGTATGTCATTAAAATCAGATAAAAGAAAAACACGCAGGATCGAATGCGACATTCCTGTCGAGGTCGAAACTGTTACCGGAAAACTTCAGGACAATGTAGTAATCAAGAACTGCAGTGTTAATGGGTTATGTTTTCGAGGCCCGGCAACTGAGCTCTCCATGAAGGGACAGGAGATCTTTCTGACCTTTGTTGTACCTGGGTCTGAGCAGGTAGTGAAGGTTCTCGGCTGGGTGGTGCATCAGACCCAGTGCGAAGACACCGTTGATACCGGGGTCACCTTTATGTTTCTTTCACAAGAATATGAAATGCTTCTGGAACAATTTGCTGAGTTCGCCTAATCAGCCTCGTTCCACTTTCATAGCTTTGGGTTGAATCTCACCCTAATGGGCTGAGAACAAGACCGTATTGCCTAGCACACAATCGCTGGAAGACCTAAAATGACAAGAGTTCAAAGGGTGTCTTTCTCTCGTGGTTCAGCTGTGTGATAATTGATGTTATTGTCATAGAGCCCCTCGTCAAAAAAAAACAATGCTCATTGTGCAAGTAGGCACAAAGGTAAGCCCGCCATCGTGCTTTTTTTCGTTGTTGCCGTTACGCAACATAAGTATCCAAACTATTTGCTATTTTCAACCGAAACCCTTGGGTTTACTGCGGGTTAAACCATTCGATCGGCCAGATAATTTCCAAACCTAATCAAGTCTTAATATTTCGCTGCTACAATGATTTCGGTGACACAGGTGCATAGTTTGATGAATTTTAATTGGCGTAAATCGTCATTTTTACAAATAGTAGGAAGTAATGAATATTGCTAAGACTGTCTTTGGCCTCAGGCTCAGGTATATCATTGGTTTGAGTGTCATTGGCTTATTGGTTACCGCTTCATATATAACACTGCAACATATCGTGTCCGAGCAAAGAGAGTTCGCTCGGCTGGTTAATCTTGCCGGGCATCAGGCTGGCCTTTCTAACCGGATTGCCTATTTTGCCAGTACCATGGCCACGACAGATGATGAAGCCGAGTTTACTATGGCGCGTGGGCAGATCGGCCGCGCCATCAACCAGATGCAAACCGTTCATCACACCCTCAGAAATGGTGATGAAGAAAAAGATATTCCCCGTGTTACCAGTGAGACGCTGGAGCTGATCTATGACGATCCGATGGTTGGATTGGACAGCGCGTTGACCAATTATCTCGAGCGAGCGATTGCAGTGTCAAACTCGGAGCCGGAGTCCTTCAGTATCAATTCTGGTTCGTATATCTTTTTAACCAATTACGGACCGCACGTTTTAGAACCGTTGCTCAATGCCGCCGTTGATGAATATGAGCAGATCGGTAGAAAGGCAATCCTGAGGATTGAGAAGATTGAAACAGCGATCTGGATTGCCACACTGGTCACACTGCTGTTGGAACTCGGCCTGATATTCATTCCGATGGAGCGCAGGGTTCGGAAAACCTTGAACTCTAATGAAACGACAATCTTCGAATTACAGACCACCAGAACCCGGTTGCTGTCTGCCCAGAAACTCGCTCTTGTTGGAGATTGGGAACTGGATTTGAGGAGTGCTCAGTTAACCTGGTCTGATCAGGTGTACGATATCTGTGGTCTGGATAGAGAACGAGAACGCAGTGAGGTTTTAAGCCAGGACCAGGCGCTTGAGCTCATCCATCCAGGGGATCGAGATAGAGTCAGGGAGTCCTTGAGAAGCCTTGTCTTGTCCGGTGAACCATCCCATTTGGAATATCGCGTTATTCAGCCAAATGGCTCAGAGCGCCTGGTTTTTCAACATTCGGCGGCGAGAAAGGATAATCAGGGACAGATTCAGTCCATTGTCGGAACCATTCAGGATATTACCGAGAGAAAAGAGCTTTCCAAGAAGCTGGATCGGCTCTCAGAGCATATTCCCGGATTCATCTTTGAATTCCAAACCGATGCTGAAGGACGCATATCGATGCCGTATGCGAGCAAGGGGATTTTGGACACCTATGGTGTAAGTGATGAAGAAGTGAGGCGAGATTCCAGAAAGCTCTATGAGATGCTGCATCCTGAGGATGTTGACAGTGTTTCCAAAAGTATCGAGCGATCCGGTAAAAGACTGCGTACCTGGAGGTCTCAATTCCGCGTACTTCACCCGGAAAAAGGGTACGTCTGGCTTGAGGGTCACGCAACTCCGGCACGCGTCTCAGACGGTGGTATTTTATGGCACGGCTATATCTGGGACATCACCGAGCGAAAAAAATCAGAGGTTCGGATCAGAAAACTTGCCCTTTATGATCCCTTGACAGGATTGGCCAACAGACGGCTGCTGCGGGACCGTATGTCCAATGCCATTGCTCGCTCGGCTCGGAATAAGGAATATGGTGCGGTCATCATGCTCGATCTCGACAATTTTAAAACTATCAACGACACCAAGGGGCACGAGGTGGGTGATAAACTGTTACAGGATGTAGCAGAGAACTTGCAAAATTGTGTCCGTGATATCGATACCATTGCTCGGTTAGGTGGTGATGAGTTCGTCGTGGTTTTGGAGCAGTTGGGCAGTAAAAAGGAAATTGCACGTAAACAAGCGATTGAGATTGCAGAGAAGATCAGGCGTTCTTTAAGTAGGATCTATTATCTTGGTGAAGAACGACATCTGTATCACGGCAGTGTTTCTGTTGGTTTGACCTTGTTTTTTGATACCAGACGCAATGAGAGTGAACTGCTGAAACGAGCAGATGTGGCTATGTATGAGGCCAAGGAGCAGGGACGAAACCAGGTTTGTTATTTCAGTGAAAAGCGGCAGCAGTTAATCAACAAGAGAAATACCCTCGCCCAGGAAATGCAGTTTGCCCTTGAGCAGAATGAATTCACTCTGCACTACCAACCCCAGGTTACACCAGGCGGTGAACTCTATGGCGCAGAGGCATTGCTGCGATGGTTTCCAAAAGATAAAGATCCGGTATCACCCGGTAGTTTTATCCCCATTGCTGAGAGTAACGGATTTATTATCAAACTGGGTGAGTGGGTACTTGATTGTGCGTGTAAACATTTACTTGAACTCCAGAAGTCCTATCTGCCTGAGGATTTCACTTTGTCAATCAACATCAGTGCCAGACAACTCAATGATCTGAATTTTGTCGATCGGGTAAAAGCTATTATCCAGGCGAACAATGTTAGAACGGATAATCTGGTGTTCGAGTTAACCGAGAGTAGTTTTATTCAGGATCCCGACAAGGGCATTCAGATTTTGGAGCGCTTGAATGATATGGGCATCCGGATTGACCTTGATGATTTTGGTACCGGTTATTCATCACTCAACTCTCTTCAGAACCTGCCTTTTAATGCCTTAAAACTTGATCGTTCCCTGATCAAGAATGTGGAATCAGAGAATTCATCCAGGGCCATTCTCCGAGCGACCCTGGCAATGGCAGAGGCAATGTCAATGAAAGTTGTCGCAGAAGGGGTCGAGACGCAAACGCAGAAGGAAATGTTGTCCAATGAGGGGTGTGATATTCTCCAAGGTTATCTGATCGCACGCCCCATGCCGCTTGATGATTTGAAAAATTATCTTGCGGCTTTTGCAAGCCAGAAGAAAGAACCGTCGCTCTATCTGCTTCAAGGGTAAGTTTTTTGGGATAGTGGTGGACCGTTGATTGGTATTATAAAAATAGCAACGTTGATCATTCCGGAAAGGTCGCAAGAAGGAAGGGGACGCTTTCCGGAATGACCTGTGGAACGACTACTTTTCTAGAGCTTCAACAGCCAGACTATCCACACCCATCGGTTGCCTCCAGGCAGGGTACGTAGGGACAGTTTGAGTCAGGAGCTCGATTCTATCAAGATCATCACCGTCGAGGTTAACCTCGGCAGCTGGCAGAGTATCCTCAAGTAGTTAATAGTTTAACCTCCTCGATAGATGTTTACCTACCAATCGTTGATTCGATTGACCCGCACGGGATTGCGCACAGCGGTTCGTTGATAATTCACAGCGGGTTTACCGAAAACCATTGCATAACCAATGTGGTGATCATTCGGTACGCCCAGTTTTTCCTGGATATCGGGGAACAGTCCCAAACACCACTTGAGCATACCGTTCCAAAGCGTTCCAACTCCCATGGTTGGGGCCAGTAAATCAAAAGTTGTCAGGGCAATAATCGTGTCCTGCACCGGGCTGGCGCCATTTTCAGGGCTTGAAATCACCAGGATATGCGGTGCACCGCGAAAAATGATATCGGCTCCTGCATGTTTTCTCATCTGCACCGCCATACCGAAATAGTCCTTGGCCGGGTGACCATCAAGC
>QZLB01000208.1 GCA_004796425.1 Desulfobulbaceae bacterium
CGAGATTTTCATCTGTTCCATTGAAGATATTAACATTTGTGATAAGAGTTTGCCTTGGAAGCTCTGTCTCTTCTGCCATAGCTGATACAGAAAGGCAAACTAACAACAAACACGCAGCCAGGGTTAAAAATGCTTGTTTCATTTTAAACTCCACTTTTATAATTGAATTCTAAATCTGCAACTTTGAGAGAAGCTCATACTTCGAGAGAACATTAGCAGGTGCAATCAGAATGTGAATTGCTACCACCTAAACTGTTATACATGGTAAAATTTGTAATTTCAAGCACTACGGTGTGGAGATAAGTTTGAGTTATTATATGGAAAAGTATTACTAGAGATGCAAGGTTACACTAGAACATGTCAAGGTCGAGCAATATTATACAGCAAACTTGAGGTGCGTCCCGTTCATCTTCTGAACAGATGCAGGAAGCACCTTCAAGAGAGAGTTAATGCAATATATTGGGACTGCCAGTGGTAATATTTTGAATGATCTAAGACGTTAGGCTCACGGTGTGTCGGTAATGACCTCGTCAAATTGATCTAAATGAGCAATCGAAACCAGCGCCGTTCTGTTGAATTTTGTGTGAGTTGCCACAAGAAAACATTTATTTGCCACAGAAATTGCTGCACGCTTGATCGATATCTTCGCCATATCAAAATCCATTACCCGGCTGTCCTTATCGATTCCAGAACAAGCAATCACAGAAAAATCGAGATGGACATCTGCCAGTTTTTGAACAATTTCATCACCAATTAAAGATCCATCACGGCCAGCCATACGTCCACCTAACAAAAAGACGTTATGCTCAGTAGGATCAAAGGCCATAGCTGACCGCATTGAATTGGTAAAAACAGTAAAACCTGGCCTTTTTGTAAGATCATGAGCGCAAGCCTCAACCGTGGTGCCCACATCCAAATATATCGTGGCACCATCGGGTATCATACTAGCTGCTTTACGTCCGACAATTGCTTTTTCACGTTGATTTAGTGATCGTTTTGTTTGGTAATCAAGCCGGGCAGATTCAGTGGTATCAAGGGGGCCAGCTCCTCCGTGAAACCTCTGCAACCGCCCGCGACTTGATAATTCAATTATCTCTCTGCGAATTGTCTGAGCAGACACATTGAATTGAGCAGCAAGAGCTTCAATTGTAACAAAGCCATTTTTTACCACCTGACTCAGAATAGCCTCTTGCCTTTCTGAAAAATTATCTTCGTAGACCACGTCCGTCATGTATTAGGTTTTGATTTGAATAGTAATTTAATATTAAGCAGTTGCAAACCAAATGTAATGTTTTTACCATTCGTTGGAATATTTACAAAGATATACCAATTTATCAAGGAAAATAAATCCTATTCTAATAGAAAAGTACTTTAATGAACACTCACGATAAAACGCTATGACTGATAAATCGAAAACATTTAATTCTGAGGAACTAGAGCGTCAAATGGAGCTGGAACAAAAGGTTCTGCAAAAGCATCAACGATTCAATTCACTAAGGCATCTGGTTGTAGGGGTTATCGGTCCACGAGAGGCAACCGAACCGCAGCTGGAAGCTGCACAACACATTGGCACCCAGCTCGGCAAACTTGGTTTAACCCTGATTTGCGGCGGGAAAAGTGGCGTAATGGAGGCTGTATCAAAAGGTTGTAGAGAGGTTGGAGGTACTATGATTGGCATCCTTCCAGATAGTCAGCCTGATGCAGCAAACCAATATGTAGACATTCCGCTGCCAACGGGTCTGGGGGAAGCCCGAAACATGATCATAGCTAAATCTGCCCGAGTATTAATTTCTGTTGGAGGGTCATACGGCACATTAAGTGAGATAGCCTACGGATTGCATTTTTCAAAACCGGTTATTGGAATTGAGGGTGCCCCAGCCATTGAAGGACTCATAGAAGCTAAAGACTCAAAAGAAGCAATTCAGCTAGCCCTGAGATCGCTTTTAGATATGTCCGCCCGGGCCTAGAACAATGTCGATGTGTAAGATATTTAACACGCACCGAAATGAGCATACCAC
Source organism: Desulfobulbaceae bacterium (assembly GCA_004796425.1). GTDB lineage: Bacteria > Desulfobacterota > Desulfobulbia > Desulfobulbales > Desulfocapsaceae > MADRE3. The sequence continues at coordinate 2,019 of QZLB01000208.1, forward strand.
CTTTCAATTGAGAACTTCATGAAGACAAGTCTTTCGCTAAATAATGTCACCAAGCGATTCGGTGATGTGGAGGCAGTTAAAAATATTTCAATTAGTCTTCATGAAGGCGAATTTGTTGCTTTACTCGGAGCATCTGGCTGTGGGAAATCGACTTCTCTTCGTTTACTTGCAGGCCTGGAAAAACCCTCAGAAGGGCAAATCTTTTTGGGAGACAAGGACGTTACTGGCAAAAGTCCTGCAGAGCGAAACATTGCCCTGATGTTTCAGTCTTACGCTTTATACCCTCACCTGACGGTATTCCAAAATATAGCCATACCTCTGCGAATGCGTCAGTTATCTGCCATTCAGCGACTACCCGGGTATGGCCTGCTGAGTAGCTCTATTCGCCAGAAACACAACGAAATATCTGATAGGGTAAAACAGATGGCAGAAATGCTTCGTTTAAGCACCCTGTTAGACCGTAAACCAGGTCAGCTTTCCGGTGGACAACAACAGCGCGTAGCACTTGCTAGAGCGCTTGTAAGAAAACCCTCCGCCTTCCTACTCGATGAGCCGCTCTCAAACTTGGATACCCAACTCCGCTCAGAAACTAGAGATGAAATACGGTCAATTCATAAACGAACGAATTATCCGTTTCTTCTCGTTACACATGATCAATCAGATGCTTTTTCAATGGCTGATAATGTGGCGGTAATGATCGACGGTGAAATTGCTCAATTCGCTTCCCCAAAAGATATTTTTTGTAAACCTGCAACAATTTCTGTTGCCAGATTCATTGGCCAACACCGTATGAATATACTTCCCGCTGGTGCTGCAGTGTCTCTTCATCCAGCAGGAGGACAATTATCCCTAGGTGTAAGGCCAGAGGAACTAATCATATCTACAGCCGGTACTCTTGAGGCCACAATTGAAAGCCTGATTTTCCATGGTGAAGAGACGATAGTTAACCTCGTCGGTCCCAAGCAACAAAAACTCCGTGTTGTAGTGCATAGTAGCAATGAATTACCAAACACAGGAGAGAACGTAAAGCTCTCAGCGGACCTAAATGCTCTGCACGCTTTTGATGCTGATGGCTACCGAAAGGAGCTCACATCATGATACGCCGTGCTATTACAGATCTAGTACTCGTAGGCCCTGCCGCTTTAGCCATCGTTATTTTTATTTTTTTACCTGCGATTGTCGTGATTCTATTAGCTTTTACGGATTATCAATTTGGCTCCAGCACTGCTAACTGGATAGGCGTAGACAATTTCACCTCCCTTTTTGGTTCAAAGATAGGTCGCAAGGCCCTAACTAACACCTTGATTTATGCCGGGATAGTGATACCTGCTTCCGTGGGTCTGGGGCTTTTGGTGGCTATCGGCCTTCACCACCTGACAACCAGTTTGCCCAAAGCATCCAATATACTCCGGGCGATTTATTTTCTTCCCGTGTCTGCAACTCTAGTTGCAATGGCTGTGTCATGGCAAATGCTACTCCACCCATCACTTGGCCTTATAAATAACTGGCTGTCTATACTTGGGATTGCTCCACAGCAGTGGTTGAGCAACCGTGACCTCGTTTTGTACACCCTTGCCGTAATAGGAATATGGCAAAGTGTTGGTTACAACATGGTGCTTTTCCTTGCTGGCCTCGCAGCCATTCCGAAAACACTCTATGACGCTGCAGAGGTAGATGGCGTAACTGGCGGCTGGTCACGTTTTTGGGTTGTCACCTGGCCTATGCTGGGTCCCATCACCATGTTTGTAATAATTGTTACCGCTGCAAACGCATTTCGGGTATTTGAATCAGTCGCCGCAATGACAAAAGGTGGTCCCGCTTTTGCCTCCGACACAATTGTATATGCAATATACAGAGAAGGTTTCGTCTACTTTAAAGCAGGGTACGCGAGTGCAATTACCGTTATTTTCTTCATCGCCTTGCTTCTCTTAACAGCGCTGCAGATCGCTCTCGTTGAAAGGAAGGTGCATTACCGATGAAGCCAAACACCATAATTATCTTGGGCTTACTCGCCATAGGAGCCGCATTAGTACTTTTACCTTTTGTATGGTTAATATCTGTCTCATTTAAGCCACATGCGGAGATATTTACTACTAATGTAACTCTCCTCCCCCACCAGATAACGCTGACTAATTACTGGAAGGCACTAACTCAAACTGACATACCCAGATATCTATTAAACGGAGTTATTGTAACAGGTAGCATCCTGATTTTGCAGCTCGCCGTAACTGTGCCGTGCTCATATGCCATGGCCCACCGAAACTTTCCAGGACGCTCTTTGCTTTTTGGTGGTGTTGTGGCGGCTCTGCTGGTTCCATTCCACGTAACTGCAATTCCTATCTTTATTGGTCTTGCCGAAGTGAAGCTTTTAAATAGCTACACCGCGTTGATACTACCATTCGCAGCAACCGCATTTGGCCTTTTTCTATTACGTCAAGCATTTGCTCAAATTCCATCCGACATAATTGACGCTGCACGTGTAGACGGAATGAGTGAAATGGTCATAGCCTGGCGAATCGGTTTTCCATTATGTGCTCCTACTGTGATCGCTTTTTCAATTTTTTCGGTCACGGCACATTGGAACGACTTGTTCTGGCCTTTAATTGCTACAACAGACCCCAGTCTTGCTACACCGCCACGTGGAATCCTCTTTTTCCGCGATGAGGAAAGCGGCGATGATGTCGGCCCATTGATGGCTGGAGCAGCTCTAATAACTGCTCCACTTGTCATTGGATTTTTACTTGCACAAAAGCGTTTTATTCAAGGTCTCGCCAACACGGGACTAAAAAAATGATGTCTGAGGCTGATAACAGGACATCAGCGCACAACTACTAAAATTGTCATTAATCAATGGAGAGAAAAATGAAACTACTAAAAACAGCGTGTAAATTAATCTTATCTTTTGGAATTGCATTATCAGCAGCGTCTGCATTGGCTGCTACAGAGATTCGAGTGCATTATGCGATTCCAACAATTTGGGCGGAAACCCAGGAAAAATTAGCTGATGCATTCATGGCCAAAAATCCTGATATGAAAATTAAGATCGATGGGCCTGCAGAAAGCTATGCTGATGGCGTCCAGCGTCTTCTTAGAGAGGCTGTGGCTGGCACAGCACCTGATGTAGCATACGTTGGACTAAATAGATGGCGAATTTTGGAAGATCGAGGTCTCACCAAACCGTTAGATTCATTTTTACCAAAAGATAAACTGGCAGCAGGGTACACACCGGCACTTCTCTCTTTGGGGTCCTACAAGGATGTTCAGCATGCTCTTGGAACTTCAGCTTCCAACATGGTCCTCTATGTTAACCCCGACCTAGTTGAAAAAGCTGGCGGATCCATGGATAACTTCCCAAAAGATTTTGATGGAATAATTGAGCTCGCTGCAAAGATCGATGCCTTGGGAGACAATATTGAGGGTATATGGATCGGTCGTCATGACTGGCGTTTTCAGTCCTTACTTGGATCTCACGGTGGTAGACCACTAAATGAGGATGAATCTGATATTACTTTTGATAGCAATGCTGGGATGACCGCTGCCAGTCTTTACAAAAGATTTGCTCAAGAGGGAGGTATGTCCTCAATGACTCAAAACGACGCTCGCCAAGCCTTTCCTTCTGGAACTCTAGGTATGTTTTTTGAGTCATCATCACTGCTCAAGAGGTTCGAGGAAGGAGCTGCAGGTAAATTTCAAGTTACTGTATTGGGAACTCCTGTGGTCGCTAAAGATAATGTCTATTTCCCAACAGGTGGATCTGCTATTTTGATGTTAACCGATGACGAAACAAAACAGAAAGTTGCATGGGAATACATCTCTTTCGTAACAGGGCCAGAAGGACAAAAAATCATTGTTGAAAATACCGGCTATGCTCCAGCCAATAAGATAGTTCTCGATGACGCTAAATATCTTGGTGCGTATTACGATAAAAATCCAAACGCCAAAGTTGCACACGCTCAAGTCGCTGCACATGCAGGCCCTTGGTATGCCTACCCTGGAGCTGAGGGAGTTGCTGTTACTGATTTGATTGCTGCAGCCCTAGTTGAACTCACTGAAGGAGCTGATGTTGAGAAAACCGTATCGGATCTTGCTGAGACGCTACGCCTGCAACTTAAGATGAAGTAATAACTTGATAGACTTTCGACCATTAGGCTTAATGACAACCTTCCGGGGGCTCGGGAGATTGTCATTAAGCCAATTGCTTGATTACAGCTGGTAGATAGTATTTTGCCACATCTAAGATCTTAATCTTCTGCCTGAACCTCTATTTTATCTTTTTCCTGTCTATCGCCGCTTTCAGCACCCGGGTCGGTAATCGATGACAGCTATTGCCCCCTGTTGAGAGCAACAGGAAACATCTTATACTAAGTTAACGCAGGGTCAACTTAAGATTTTCTTTGGATATCTTCATATTGAAGTTACTCCATTTCTGGGTAACACCTGAGGTGAAACCAAGCCTACCTCATCGGAAGGAAAAGTTCGCGAGTTTCTCTCTCAACCATTTATGATTGGCAAGGCTAACTTCCAGTATTTTTTTTTAAGACTAACCATTTTGCAATGAATACGGTTCCAACACCTCGATATCAGGCACTCCCCAAACAATCTCACGATTTACTCAGTTGGCAGCTCTCAGGCAACAGCACTCAACGGGAACGGTGCTAAGGGTATTTCCTGAGTATTTTTTTTGATCTCATTTGCTTCTATGGGATGAAGCGGATATCCGCACTATCAGCGGCACTGAGCTGAAGTAAGTTCAAACCATCCAGGACACTTCTGACGAAATGTGTGTGAATGTGTGAATATTGCTTATGGGATTATATCTATATGTGGCGTGAAAAGAACTGTGAAGATGGGTGGTTTTCTCTATCTCTATCAAGCTACTAGGCCATAATCATAGCAGGATAAAATTATTAGTTGACTTTGGCGATCGAATAAACTAACTAACCGGTTAGTTAAACTGTACAAGGATTTATGACTATGGCAAATGACACTAAAGATAATATCCTGAATGCCGCAAAGCAGTTGTTTGCAAAACGGGGATATGACGGGTGCAACGTGGACCACATTGCCGACAAGGCAAAGGTCAACAAGGCAACAATCTATTATCATTTTAAAAGTAAGGCTCTGTTGTATGAGACGGTGTTGGAATTAAATCTTAGGCGTTTTCTTAAACGGCTTAGAAAAAAGGTTCATGAACACGATTCTCCGGAAAGAAAGCTGGAGGCGTTCGTAAGCACCTACGCAAGCAATTTTGCAGATGACCAGCAGATGGCACCGCTCATGCTTCGGGAGCTTGCTTCCGATGGTACCCACCTTACGGATAAAACAAGGGCAGTTCTTAGTGAGATAATTGCAGAGGTCGATGTCATTCTCGAAGAGGGGCGCGCATCAGGATTATTTATAGATGCGAAGAGCTTTATTCCCTATTTCATGATTGTGGGGAGTATGAATATTTTCACCTCGACCAAGAAACTGAGAAAGAAGTTCCAGAACAACGACAACGATTTCGGTTTTGCGGCGACGATCGATGAAACGGCACAGGAACTGAGCAGGATAATTTTAAACGGCCTAAAGAAATAGAGGAGTATAACATGCAGATTACACCTAAAATTCATGCCGTAAAAATCCCATTTGAAATCCCAGTTTCCGCTGAAACGAAATTGGAGCGTTTTGTCTACGCCTATACGATTAGTTCAGATGTACTGGTTTTGATAGACAGCGGTGTTGCAGGGGCTAAGAAAGTAATTTTCAGGGCTCTTGAGAAACAAGGGAGAAATCCGTCTGAGATTGATGTTCTACTACTCACTCACTCTCACCCTGACCATATTGGTGGTGCCAGTGGAATCAAGAATATAAGCAATTGTAAAATTTGGTCCCATCCAGATGCAAGGGCTTGGGTTGAAAACGTTGATAAACAGTTCTCGGACCGACCGGTACCAGGATTTCATGCATTGGTGGAAGGCTCGGTATCGATCGAGCGGGAGCTTAATGATCTTGAAGTTGTGGAGTTGGGCGATACATCTCTGCAGGTTATTTATACACCCGGTCACTCCAGATGCTCATTATCATTGTTCTGTGAGGAGAGCGGCGTGCTCTTTACCGGAGATGCGATACCACAAGGAAATGACCTGCCCATCTATGATGATGTAGGCCTTGCGGTACAATCGATAAAACGGTTAAAAGGGATCGTCGATGTTCAGCACATATTGTCTTCCTGGAGTGATCCGTCTTTGGATGAGAATCCCGAAGAGGTAATGGATGGCGGTCTTCAGTATTTTCAGAGGATACACACAGTTGTGCGGCAGGTAATGCACGCAAAACAAGTTGTTGAACCGATGGATCTCTGCAGGGAGGTTGTGGGTATTTTGGGGTTACCGGAATTAGCGATAAATCCATTGGTCGCCAAATCTCTATTTTCCCATAAGCGTTTTATTGAAAAAGAATTTATACACAGTTGATGACTATGTCGGAAAACAGATTTCAAGGTAGCCATGATCCGGATAGGTCAGTATTTCTCCTGATCGAGGTAAAAGAAATTCTGGACCCTGAGATGTACGAAGTCTACACCAGGCAAGCGAAACCAATCATCATAAGTCATGGTGGGAAATATGTGATGAAATCGGATAATTTGATTCCGTTATCCGGTGAATGGGACACAAAACGCATGGTCCTGCTACGCTTTCAAAGCCTGGGTGATCTGCGAGGGTGTTTTGACTCTGCCCAATATCGAAAAATCGCTCACCTAAGAGAAAATTCTGTAGTGGGAAAAGCGATTATTATTACATGATTACCTGGTCGGCAAAATATTTCAACCGGATGATACCGTAAAGATCGTAAACACAAACGGAACCTGGGGCACTGATTAGTTGAATAAATGATGGAGATTACATTACGGACCATTACATTTGTCGCATCAATCGTCGTAATTTTCGGTACAGGAGTAATGCTGACAAGAAACAGTTACCCCTTCGGAACTCTACTGCTCACCGTACATAAGCTGCTGTCACTTGTTGTTGTAATCTCAATGGGTGTTATCGTTTTCCGGTCTCTGCCTTTATCAGGAGCGGATAAAATGCTGTACATTGTGACAATGATTCTGTGTTTGCTGGCAATAATTACGGGAGGCTTAGTGAGCGCCTTCGAATTTGTGCCAGCCGCTGCAACATGGTTTCATCGCATCGGGTCTTGGGCGACTGGTTTTGTGTTGATGCTTTGCATAATACGGCTCGCTTAGCCTGTAATTGGTAAGGAGTAACGCTTGATATATTGGTAAAACAAAAACTTACTTCTCGATACAGCAATAATCCATTCAGAAGCTGCTCTTAACGCTTCTTTAAATTAGAAACACCAGTAAATCGCTTTAGCAATATTGAATTATTCTTAATAGAGCTACGTGCGTTACTCTATTGCCAAGGAGGTTTAATGCTTATCAACATAATGGATTTTGTGTTGTTTGTTACTGTATGAAGAACAGACAAAAGCACAAAAGATTGATCAGCAATTTGTAGTACCAAATCCCAAAGATCGTAATTTGAGTATCTTTGGTTTGCTCTCCAGATTGGTTCAATTGAACCTGTGAAGTATTGTTGTATCTTCTGCCAGTAACACTTTCCTAGTAGTAATTCCAGCGTGTTACATATATGGATTGGCAAAAGGCGTAGAGCCCACCTGCATGGTGTATCGCTTTTTTGCAGTACTATTCACACTCAAATTATTTTTTCGAACCATCATAGAGGATTATATAATGAAGATACGAAAAACGACAGAATCAGAAACTAGAGCAATACTCAGCATTCACAGCCAGGCATTTGGGACAGTTAAAGGCCCAGAAATTGCCAAATTGGTAAGTGATCTTCTGGGTGACGAAACAGCATTCCCATTATTATCACTTGTTGCTGTTCACAAGAATAAACTCATAGGCCATATATTGTTCACAAAAGTCGAAATTACAGGGACAGAACATCCTGTAGCTGCACAAATTCTGGCTCCATTGGCAATATTGCCTGAAGAGCAGACGAGAGGTGTTGGCCAAAAACTTATTCATGAAGGTCTGAGATTACTCAAAGAGTCAGGCACAGAGGTGGTTTTTGTACTTGGGCACCCGACGTATTATCCGCGCTGTGGGTTTATACCAGCCGGTGAGCAAGGTTTTGAAGCACCTTATCCTATACCGGAAGAGTACGCAGAAGCCTGGATGGTACAGGAGTTAGTCGGTAGTGCTATTGACAAGAACTCCGGTAAGGTTCGATGTTCAAAAGTTTTGGATGAACCCCAACACTGGAGAGAGTAAAATACTTTGAGGCAATTCACCTAATATGCTTTAACAGTGATAAAACATGCTTGGATTTGGATCTTCAAGAGACGTCTAAGCATGTTCTTTTACTTTACGGCATAACAATGGAAATCTTAGTTTATTTTTAATGTAATTGTTTCTTCTTTGTTGATTGAAAATATTTCTACCATCGTGTTTGGAAAATAAGAATTGGAATGGAAGAATCGCTAGTAGTGTTCTCGAAGATTAGCCAGCCAGTGCGTTCAGTTGGACCTGACCCATAACGTAACCTCCACCAATCAATCCCAAATATCTGGAAGCAAACTAAATGAAACAAGTTATAACTCTAATACTTACGGTTTTATTTAACTTTTCCATCATCGTTCCATTAGAGGCAAAAGCAGACGTTAATTATAGTGAACAACTCACAGATGTTCTCAAGTTAGTGGAAAAGTACTTTTACGATGCGGATGCTGTTTCTGGCAATGAATGGAAGAGTTCGGTTGAGAAACTACAAGAACACATTGACAGAATCACCGGTCCCGAACAGTTTGCTCTCAAGGTGAATTCACTCCTGGCTACACTAGATACGTCTCACACCTATTACTTCTCAAAAGGAAATCCCAAAAGGTACCAACTGCTAGGTATTTTCAAGTCTCTTTATGAACAAGAACGCTCCGATCTGTTCGTTTATGAGGGTATTGGAGTAGATACGGAACAAATAAATGGGCATACGGAGATTGTTTCGGTCTTCGATGGATTTCCGGCCCAAAAAGCTGGGTTAAGATTTGGCGACCGCATTCTTTCCGTTAACAGTTCGGAGTTTCATCCTATCAATTCTTTTCTGGGACTGGCAGGAGAGGTCGTGCGAGTAAAGATAGATCGGCAAGGCAAAAAGTCAGAGCTCAATGTTGATGTTGCCAACATCGATGGCCGAACAATGTTTGAAAAGGCAGCTTCATTGAGTGTTCGTTCTTTTGACCATGAGGGAACAAAGATTGGTTATATCCACTTATGGAGTTATGCAGGCACTCAATATCAAGAGCTATTACGTCAACAAGTCCTCTGGGGTGAATTGAGTAAATGCGATGCCCTCATTCTAGATTTAAGAGATGGATGGGGTGGTGCCGATTTGAATTACCTCAATTTGTTTCGCGACCCTATTGCAAAAACAACTTCTCAAGCTCGCGACGGTTCAACGGGTGCGTATAGCGGCGTGTGGGAAAAGCCTGTTGCCCTTTTAGTAAATGAGCGTAGCACGAGTGGCAAAGAGTTGTTTGCTTATGGTTTCAAGAAATTAAGGATCGGTCCAGTTGTCGGTTCGCAAACTGCTGGGGCCGTTGTTGCTGGGCGTATATTCTTACTTTCCAGTGGTGATGTTCTTTACCTCGCCGTCCGAGACGTTCTCGTTGACGGGATTCGTCTTGAAGGACAAGGGGTCGAGCCTGATGTCGTCGTTGATCGTCCAAGAGCCTCCTTCGCGAACGAAGATTTACAACTTCAAAAAGCGATTGAGGAAATATTGGGAATTTTGTAGTGGATGCGATGCGATCCTGCTACCAAAGTTGAGCACTCTTTCAAGTTAGTATAATAAGTGATAAGAAGTTGCTTTGTAAGCCCGCCCTTACTTTTCCTCAATATTCATCAAAAAAGCCATCAACAAGCACAAACCTAGCTTTTCCCAACCACCATTTCAACCAATTTTGAGTATTCCAAGTGGCATTCTTAATATGCAGTGGAAAAAACGGATTCCCCTCCCTCATATTGCTGTTTTTGAACAGGCCTATCCATTGACAGTCTTTTGGCTTTTTTAAAATTCGAATTTCAATTGCACTAAACCGCCTCATCGTGTCCCGGCCAGCCGTCGTCGAAATCAACAATTACCGGCTCGCTATATTCCGGGTCAACCGTCGGGGGTGCTCTCTGGTTTTTCTTTTCTTTAAAAATATTCAGATGGATGAGATTTTTTTTGATCACTTCCCTCTGGTAGATAAAACTAATAATCTTCATCTCACCAGCGCATTTAGGGCATGTCAGAGGATCTACTTCCCAGATTTTCTTAATGCATTCACGCCAC
>QZLB01000216.1 GCA_004796425.1 Desulfobulbaceae bacterium
ACGAGGTTGTCCTTGGTGCTTCTACCTCCCCTTCCCAGAGGAATGATATGATCCATGGTAAGGTCCTTGTGTTCGGTCTTACAGCCGCAATAGTAGCATTTTCCTGAGGCGGTCTTCTGTTGCCACCAGCGGGTTTTCCTCAACTCTCTGGCCTTGGCCCGCTCTCTTTTGATGACGTCCTCATCGATGCCATCAAACCAGAAACCATCAACCATTGACCACCTCACCTACTAATTGTTTTCGTAACTCACCGATCAGGTACAAAGAGCCTGCGACCACCACTAAATCCTGATTCGTAGCGTTACGATAGACATGATTCAGGGCAGCTTCAACAGTAGAATGTATGTTGGCTTTTGCTTTAAGCTCTGATGATAAAGCTGTAAAGAGATCATTGGGTCGGGCAGAGCGTTCGCTCTCCGGGGCGGTCAGAATGATTTGATCTGCCTGCTGTGCAACACGCTGCATCATCGAGGTGAAGTTCTTGTCTGCCATCGAGGCCCAAATTACATAAAGTGTCTGGTAATCGAAATCGTTATCAAGGGAGGCAAGTAGATGGTCTATACCTTCGCTGTTATGCGCACCATCCAATAAGAATCTGATGGGAGATGTCCCCTGGTGAGTCTTTTCCAGGTATTCCATGCGCCCGGGCCACTTGGTGTGTTTCACTCCATCACGGATTGCATCGGCAGATATTTCATACCCCTTATCTCGCAACATCATCGCAGCGGTAATCGCGCAGGAAGTATTTTCATGCTGCCATTGTCCCGGCCGCCCGATCTCTATGTTCCCTAATTGTGCCGTACCGTCAGCCAATTGCCAGAACCAGCCATGCTGCTTTTTCTCGATGGAGAAGTGTTTTTTTGTTTCACGTAGCGGTGCTCCTCGCTCGATACAGGCCTGGCGGATGACTTCCTGAGCATTTTGATCGGTTACCCCGGAGATCAGTGGTATCTCTTCCTTAATAATGCCTGCTTTCTCAAAGGCTACCGCTTCAATGGTGTCCCCAAGGTACTGTTCATGGTCAAGGCTAATCGAGGTAATGATTGTGAGAAGAGGAGTCAGGACGTTGGTTGCATCAAGGCGACCGCCCATGCCCGTTTCAATGATCACGAGATCGCACTGCTGCTCAGCAAACCAGCTGAAGGCTAAGGCAGTGGCGCATTCGAAATAGGTAATCGTTTTGCCATCAAGGGCCCTGCAGATTCGCTCCATATGGCGGGTGAACGCTTCTTCACTGATATAGTGATCATTAATGCGGAATCGCTCCCGTACCGAATCAAGGTGAGGTGAGGTATAAAGACCCACCCGGTAATCAGCCCTGCTCATAATGTTCTGCAGGATCGAACAGGTTGATCCTTTACCGTTCGTTCCGGCAACGTGTACCGCAGGACAGGATTTCTCCGGCGAATCCAACGAAGTAAGGACAGCGCGCATGGCATCGAGTCCGAGCTTGATTTTGTGCATCTGCAGATCGTCGAGATATTTTACTGCAACCGCAAAGGTGGTAAGTGGTTGTGTGGTCATTATGCTATGTCTGCTCGTCAATCCAGCAGTGAGAGTTTTGCGTAATCCAGGTGCAGGGTTTTCACCCCATGCCGGTCAAATGATATTTCCAGTGATTTCGGGGGAATTTTTCGTTCCACCACGCCCGTGCCGAAAAATGGATGTTTGACACGTGAGCCTTTCTTCAACTCATTGAGCTCAATCTTTTTCTGTTTTTTGACAGTTTTTTTTGGGAAATCAAACCCTGTTTGCTGGGTGCGCCTGGTAAACGATGCACTGGATGGGGATGGTTCCATCCGTTCGTAGCTTCCCGGTTTAAGTTCGGTAAGAAATGGCGACATACCCACCCGTTTGAATTTCCGATCAGGGGTCATCAGTTCCCGCGGGTAGGTCATGTAGAGATGTTTCTTTGCCCGGGTGGCGGCAACATAGAGTAACCTTCGCTCTTCTTCCCACTGCTCGCCAGGAAAGGCTGAGCTATGGGGGAAACGGCCATCGGCTAGGCCGATAATGAAAACAACCTCCCATTCCAGTCCTTTGGAAGAGTGGATGGTTGATAAAACGAGGGTTTCCTGATCCTCGTTGTAGGCCTGCAGATCTGCCTCGGGCGGGTCCAGCGTCGTATCATCGATAAAACTCTGGAGATCATCATAACCGGTGATGATATTTTTGAGCTGATCGAGATCTTTCTGCCGCTTCGGATAATCATCGGCATACAATCGCTCGAATACCGGTTGATACCATTCAAGCGCCAGTTCACACAATTCGGCCGGTTTACCAGTTGAGGCATGCAGTTTGTCAAACAGTGAAGCAAGTCTGGTCACACCATCCTTCCAGGTTTTGCCTGAGGGGTATGACGAGAGCGCCGTAAACGGATCCGGTGATGCCGATATGGTCGCGGTGATTTTCTGAGCCGTCTTTGGACCCACTTTATCGATGGAGAGTAAGAGTCGATTCCAGGAAAGATTATCGGCAGGATTGGTCAGTAAGCGCATAATGGAAAGCACATCTTTCATATGGGCGGATTCGGTCAATTTCAAGCCACCCCGTTTTTCAAACTGAATTGACTGGCTACCGAGCTCAAGCTCAAGCTTGAAGGAATGGAACCCCGAACGGAACAGAACGGCAATCTCGCTGAGATTGACTCCCTCATCCTGAAATTTGCGGATCTGCTCCATCACAAAATCCGCTTCGGTACGCTCATCCCGCCCTCCGTAGAGCACCGGCTTTACATCACCTTCGATATTGGTAAAGAGGGTTTTAGTGTATTTTTCCGCTGCGCTTCTAATAATGTCATTGGTTAATGAGAGGATTGGCTGGGTGGAACGATAGTTCTCTTCCAGTTTGATTATTTTTGTGCCTTCAAAAATCTGCGGGAACCGCATGATATTATAAAAATCGGCTCCCCTGAAGGAATAGATCGATTGGGAATCGTCCCCCACCACCATTACGTTATCATGGCTATATGCCGCCAGTCTGACGATATCTGCCTGGATCAGATTGGTATCCTGGTATTCATCGACCATAATATACTGATACTTCCGGGAGATTTCTGCTCGGGCCTCTTCAACCTCTTCCAGCAGCCGTTTCCAGTTCACCAATAGGTCATCATAGTCCATCAGACCGTGATCGAATTTAAAGCTCTGGTAATGCTTCTGGAGCAGGATGATATCATCGGCAAAATCAGAAAGATGCGCATATTGATCAAATACCAGATCTTCCAGGGACAAGGCTTTGTTGACCGCCCCGCTGATCATGTTGATTATGGCACGCTTGGAAGGAAATTGCTTTTTGGGTCCGGTGAGATCGAGTGAATTTTTGAGCAGGTTAATGATCCCTTCAGCATCGGCCCGGTCGATAATGGTAAAGCTTGAACCAAAACCGAGGTGGCTGCCATAACGCCGCAGCAGCATATTGGCAACCCCATGAAAGGTGCCGCCAGTCACTCGACTGCAAGAGTCATTAAGTATGATACCCGCGCGCCAGAGCATCTCCTGGGCCGCTTTTCTGGTAAAGGTCAGCAGCAGAATGGATTCGGGATCGATATCGTTTTCGATCAGGTGCGCAACCCGGTAAACCAGGGTTCTCGTTTTACCACTCCCTGCACCGGCAATAACCAGCACCGGCCCTTCGGTGGTGGTTACCGCCTCACGTTGGGCGTCGTTGAGTTCGTCGTGCAATGATGGACTGTTTTTCATAGGTCGCCAATTTACCACAGCACCCCTTGAGCCGCAACGACAGTTGACAAAGAGATATCAAGCAGTATAGTATTCTGACAATGGCTAAGGAGACGGTTTTTTATACAATAATTACAAAGCATTAACAGTTATCCAGTTATGAGTGACAAATACCAGGAATTGTTCACCGAAGCGGATTGCAGCAACATCTTCCCCGCCTCACGATCCAATGAATTTTTTGAGGCGCTATTTGGCGACGCCGATGAAGGGTCCTACGACATCGAATTAGCCTACGCCGGTTCAACACCCGATACACTCCAGTTTGAGCTTCTACTCCATGAACGGCCGGGACATTGTCTGGCCTGTAATCTTACCCAGGGTCTCCCTCAGGTATTCAATCGGCACCCAATAATCGATGTATCTGGAATTGTTGAAAAAGTGAACAAAATGATCGGGGATCAGGTCAACACCGGTGAATGGAGTCTTGGCTACACTCAGCAAAAGTCCAGTTCATTACACGCGATACCACTGACGATTATGTTGGTTGAAGCTGGTTGATATCTGATCTGGCATCTATAGCAGTGCAGGAAATAAAAAAGGCCGCCTCCAAACGGAGACGGCCTTTTCTTCGTCAATTCTCTGACACTTAGCTTACTGCGACTCGTGCCCGACCTTCTGCTTTGGCATGGTAGAGTATATCATCGGTACGCTCCATCCAAGATTTCAGAGATTCTTTCTTTTCCAGTTGCGTCAGACCAATCGAGACACCGAGTTTGACGTTTTCATCTGCCCAAACATCCAGCTCATCAATCTTTCTCACCAGTCGTTCAGCAAGAATCCTGGCACTGTTGCGATTGGTATTATCCAAGACCAGCAGAAATTCATCTCCACCCATTCTTACGAGCAGATCGGTGGATCGAACCTCATCGGATAAAACGTTTGCCACGGCGATCAGAACCTGATCTCCGACCTGATGGCCGAGATTATCATTAATCTCTTTAAACCGATCCAGATCCATGGAAAGCATCGACAGCGGGTTGTCATAGCGGGTTGCGCTATCCATCATCCCCTGGATTCGCTCATCAAACACTCTTCGGTTGGAAAGCCCCGTCAGCGAATCTGAGCTGGCACGCTCAAACAGATCCTCATATTCCAGGCCGCGCTGCAGCGATTCTGCCAAAACGATCAGAGAATCATTAATTACCTGCAGTTCCCGTTCAGTCAGCTCTCTTCCCTCTTTGAGAATCAGGAGAATACCAGTATCTTCAACGGTTTCAAAAATCCACTTGTGGCCGAAATGCCCTTCACTATTTTCAACAATGGTACTTTGATCATTCTTGCTGATCAGTTGTTCGGCAAAAGCAATTGCTTTTCTACGGCTGGGACCATGGCCAGAGCAAAAGAGATGCTTCTTGTTTCTGGCGGCGTTGCTATACCCAATCAATTCATGCTCAACGATCGGCATGAGCCATACAGAATATGCCTCTATCATTCCGGTCATGCTCAACACACCTGCCATTCGTTTGTGCAGGCGGTTGATCAGGTCCAGTCTTTCTGATTGTATTTTTAGCTGATCGAGTTCGGCCATTACCTGGTTGATACTTTCCAACCCGGCTTCAAGTACTTCTTCTCTTGGCTGTTCGGTCACTCTCATTGTAAAACCTTGTTAAATTCTAACGTTTCCTTCTCTCACTACTGTTATCGGAAGGTTTTGCTTCACTCTTTAGTGGTAATTGAGCAATTTATGTGCCACATTGGTCGCAAGATGGACCCCGAAGCCAAGAAAATCGACTCATGACACCAATATCATTGATTTTTTTCCAGCTATCGCCAATTCTATTAATTGAGAAAAGAAGGTAAATCACACCGGGGTGCCAACATTTTCGACCCCTGAGGTCAAATTCTTGACAGCGTCCTAAACTGGTCATCGAGCCTTGCCTTTCTGGTGGAATAATTGTACTGAGTAGGGCGTAATACCATGATTTCCCATCGCCAAACTAGAAAGGTTTCACCCAGCCTGATGATAAGAGTATGACTGATTTTAGCGACAGAGAGATTGCCCGCCATTTTATTGTCGGCTTTTCAGGTGACACGCTTGAAGACGAGCCACAGTTTAAAATTGATCTCGCACTCAATCCGCCGGCAGGGGTTATCCTGTTTGATCGTCGGGTACATGCTGACAACAAAGGAGTAAATATCGTATCACCGAATCAGCTCAAAACGCTCACAGACGGACTTCAACAGCAAACTGATGAACCACTGTTAATCTGCGTTGACCAGGAGGGTGGGCTGGTACAGCGTTTGGGAAGGCGAAACGGGTTTACCGACTTTACATCACCGCAGCAGCTCGGTGAAATAAATGATCCTGAAGTGACCAGACAGCAGTCAGGGCAGATGGCTCTGATGCTCAAGGAGCATGGGATTAACGTCAATTTTGCCCCGGTCGTTGATCTGAACCGAAACCCGGAGAACCCCATCGTCGGAAAAATTGGCAGAGCCTATGGCAGGGACCCACTCCAAGTCCATACCCATGCGGCAGCCTTTGTTGAAGGACATCGGACGCACTCACTGTTTACCTGCCTGAAACATTTTCCCGGACATGGCAGCTCCGCAGAAGATTCTCACCATGGTTTTGTCGATATCACCAAAACATGGGACCAGGATGAGCTGACCCCCTACCGGAGCCTGATCCAATCCGGACATAGTGATATGATCATGGTGGGACACCTGTACAATCGAACCATCGATCCTAACTACCCGGCTACCTTGTCCCGTGCGTCCATCGATCTGTTACGTGACAAACTAGGCTACACGGGAATCATCGTCACCGATGATCTGCAGATGAAAGCCATCAGCGATCATTATCCTTTTGAGGAAGCAATCTGTCGAGCGATAAATGCAGGGATTGACATCATAATAATCGGTAATAATTTAGAGTACGCCGACAACTTGATGAGCAGAGCCATCACTTCAGTGCGGCATGGTTTGGAGAGCGGTTGGATTACTCCGGAAATCCTGGAAAAATCCAACCAACGTATTGATCATTTTCTAATAACGGCTGGTAATTGAGGTAAAGATACATGCAGACTGCAAAAACCCATGAAATTTTTGTCGGTTATTTCCTGTGGATATTTGGTTTTCTCGGAGCACATCGCTTTTATTATGGACGCCAGATCTCTGGAACTATCTATTTTTTCACCCTCGGATTGTTCTTTATCGGCTGGATCATCGACCTGTTCCTGATTCCGTCAATGAACCGTTCTGCCGATTATCGCTTTATCGATGGACCGGTCGACTACAACGTCGCCTGGCTGCTTCTTACATTTCTCGGCGTATTCGGCGTTCATCGAATGTACTGCGGTAAATGGCTGACCGGTATCGTTTACCTCTGTACGGTCGGTTTATTCGGTGTTGGGATCGTGTATGATTTCTGGACGCTAAATTCGCAGATCAGCGAAATTAATCACGTAAAGAATAAAGACGGTGTTATTGGCTAGCTGATCGGGAAGTGCCGATCAACTTTTTAACCAGACGGGAGAGATCCCTCAGCGAAACCGGTTTCAAACAATGCTCATCGATCCCCGCATCCCGGGCGTCTTCGACCATTAATCGTTCTGAATAGCCGGTAAAGAGCAGCACCGGTATATCGGGTCGGATTTTCTTGACCTCACGGCACAATTCAATCCCGGTCAAGCGGGGCATCGTCAGATCCGTAAGCAGCAAGTCGAAGTCATCGGGATTTTTTGCCAACTCGCTCAATGCCTCTATGGAAGACTCGAGCCCGGTGACCCGGTAGCCAAGACTTTTCAATAATTCTCCGGTTACACTCACCACCTGCGGCTCATCATCAACCAGTAAAATATTGCCCTCACCTCCGATAACCTCATCAACTTTTACCACCTGATCAAAAGTCGTGTCTTTCGCAACAGGCGGTAGGAAAATGCTGAATTTTGTGCCAACTCCCGGCTCGCTGACCACATCGATTCTTCCACCATGTCTGGTAATAATAGAGTGGACGAGGGAGAGCCCCATTCCGGTGCCCCTGCCCTTCTCTTTGGTGGTGAAATACGGATCGAACACACGGTCAAGCAATTCTTTGCTCATCCCGCAGCCACTATCCTCGACACATAGTTCAACCCATTGCTCTGTTTCATCGGGAAGAACCGGTGCTTTGCCGAGTCGAACATGCAACGTACCGTGATCATTACCGATCGCATCAGCACTGTTGGTGCAAAGATTAATCAGAACCTGATGAATTTGCACCGGATCAACAGAGACTGCTCCACACTTTTCATCAATTTCCTGGGTGATCTGGATGGTTGTCGGTAGACTGACTCGCATCAATTTGATCACTTCCTTGACGATTGGATGGATATACTGCAGGCTCTCCTTTTGCTCGGAAGCTCGGGAAAAGGCGAGAATCTGCTCAACGAGGTTTTTTGCCCGCTTCCCTGCCTGCAGTATTTCATCGATATATTCCCTAAACGTTTCGTCTTCCAGGCCAAGGTGAGTGGCTTTGAGCTTCAGAATCTCAGAGTATCCGAGGATCGGGGTCAGCACATTGTTAAAATCATGGGCAATACCACCTGCGAGTGTACCGATGGCTTCCATTTTCTGGGCGTGTCTAAGCTGCTTTTCCAATTTGAAACGATCGGTGATTTCACGAGCAATGACGATCACACTCTCAATATCGCCCAACTCGTCTTTAACTGGGGTACCAATTACTTCGTAGTAAAAGTCACTGCCATCCTCTGCTTCAAGATGCTGGACCCCTATGGTCACTTTGCCACTTCTCAGACTTTCGGGCACCGTGCAGCTTCTGCAATTACGATCATGGCCACAGATAATATGATGACATTGGTTGCCAATCGGCTGGTCCACTCGTTGCCAGACGTTATCGTTAACCCAGACTGCTGATAGGTTGGAATCAAACAGGATGATCAATCCCGGGAAACCATCGAGGATTGCTTTTTTCTGGGACTCACTGGCCACCAGTGCCCGCTCGATATTCTTCAGATCGGTGAGATCAACAATATTGGTGACAATACCGGTAACTTCGCCAACAGCGCTATGAAGCGATGACTTGCGGAACACCACCGAATGGACAATCCGGTCAGTCCCACGAATAGACCCCTCGTAGGGACGTACCGAACCATCCCTCAGCAGGTGGTGATCATACTGCCGGTGACGGCTTGCATTATCGGGATCGAGCAGCTCGTAAACTCCCTGGGCAGCAATATCCTCATCCGTGAAACCGATGAACTTGTGGAATGCCTGGTTGGCTCGAATAAACGCTCCATCCAGATCAAGCAAAAACATCGGCAGCGGTATGGCGTCTAGCAGCTCCTGATCATACGAAAGAGGCGTTGGCATGAGGTTATTGATGGATGTTGGATTAGTAACCTGTCCCCGAGATCATCACGTACCCAGGTGTTTTTTCCCTTCAAAAAAACTATATCACCTCACCTTTCGATTTTCCACCCACAAGCTGATAT